>CAZDGY010000154.1:0-9825 GCA_964504685.1 uncultured Kofleriaceae bacterium
GCTCGATTCGACGACCCTCGCGATGACCGGGCTGGGCAACGGTACGTGGACCCTAGAATCGCTCGATCAAACCGGGCTCGACCACGCCGACGTGCTGTGCACCGATGTCGCGACCCGCGCCTGGTGGAACACCCCGGCCGGCATGCTGCCGGTGCAAGCGAAGTTCTCGAAACCCGGCAGCGAGTCGGGCACGATCGATACGATCACGCTCGGCAGCGACGGCACGCTGCAGCTCTCGGTCGATGGTCAGGTCCAGACCGGCACGTACGACGCGAACGTCGGCGCGATCGACGCGACCAACTACGGGATCGATGGCGTGTTCAACACCGACGGCACGCTCGTCACCACGAACTTCCAGGGCGACGGCAAGTCGGACACGTGGCAGCTCGTGGTCTCGACCGCCAAAGTCGCGGCTGCAGGCGCGCACTAGTAAACGTCTCGCGGTAGGTTCGGCGTATGGCTCACGCCACCGCGCCTCGCACCACCGCCGCGTATTTCGCCGGCGACGACGAGACGAAGGCGCGCGGGCTCTATCAGCTGTTGCGCGAGGATGGCTCGGCGATCGACGACGGCGCGGTGGCGCACATCGATCGCGGGTTTGCTCGCCAACTGTTCGAGCAGATGCTGCGGATTCGCGTCACCGATCCGCGGATGATCGCGCTGCAGCGCCAGGGCAAGATCAGCTTCTACGGCGAGATGTCCGGCCAAGAAGCGGCGATCGTCGGCTCGGCGGCGGCGACCTTGCCCGATGATTGGATCGTGCCCGCGCTGCGCGAGGCGGGCGTCGGCTTGTACCGCGGGCTGACGCTGGACTCGTACATCGCGCAGATCTACGGCAACGCGGCCGATCCGACGAAAGGCCGGCAGATGCCGTGCCACCCGTGCGATCGCGAACATCACTACGTCGTGATGTCGTCGTGCGTGTCGACCCAGATTCCACACGCCGTCGGGGTCGCGATGGCGATGAAGCTCAAAGGCGACCGGGGCCGCGCGTGCTTCGGCTACATGGGCGACGGCGGAACATCGGAAGGCGACTTCCACGTCGCGATGAACTTCGCCGGCGTGATGCGCGCGCCGGTCGTGCTGATTTGCCAGAACAACCAGTGGGCGATCTCGACCCCGGGCAAGGTCCAGACTGCGGCCGAGACGATCGCGTTGAAGGCGATCGGCTACGGCATCGAGCCGCTGCGGGTCGACGGCAACGATGTGCTCGCGGTGCACTCGGCGGTCAGCTACGCGGCCGACAAGGCGCGGCGCGGCGACGGCGCGACGTTCCTCGAGTTGCTGACCTACCGGGTGAGCGCGCACTCCACGTCCGACGATCCGACGCGCTACCGCGACGAAGCGGTGACCCAGATGTGGCGCACCAAGCGCGATCCGATCGGTCGGCTCGAGGCGTTCCTAACCGCACGCGGCTGGCTCGCGGCGGGCGAGCGCGACGTGATGGCGGCTCAGATCGAAGAACAAGTGCGCGACGCGATCGCGCGGCAAGAAGCGCTGCCGATGCCGGCGCTATCGACGCTGATCGACGACGTGTTCGAGCGCCCGACCTGGTTGCTCGAAGAACAACTGAGCGCGCTGCGCGGCTAGCGCGACATCGCGAGCGCACTGCGACACGCAGGTAATACGCGCGTCGTCAGAAGCTGGAGCTGGATCGTTCGCGGCGCGCGCGGATAGATGGCGAGATGCGCCATTCAATCGTCACGCTAATCGCCCTAGGAGTTGCAGCGCCGGCGAGCGCCGATACGCCTGCGAGTGTTCAGGCGGAGCTCGGCTTCCGCTTCGGTAGTGCGAACATCAACGGCGTCGACAGTGGGCCCGGAAACAATCGCGGCGTCTACGGTTCCGTCGGGATCCGACCTCGACCACTGCTGCTGCTCTACACCGAGTACGAAGTCGCGGTGCAACAGTACCGTGCGCCAGCGCTGCCCGACGATAGCGCGCGAGGTGGGCTCGTCCCCGCGGGTGGCACCACCACCGGCATCGAGCAGCGGCTCGGCATCGCCGCGCGCTACACGGTCGATCGCTTCGGCGATTTCGATCATCGCGAGGGCGGCTGGTTCGACATGTGGGTCGAAGCTGGCGCTGGACTCGAGCACTTCAACTGGGACGCCGGCGGCGTGTGGACTCGGCCTGACGTCGCACTGGGCGTCGGGTTCACGCTCGGAGGCCGGTTCGAGCGGCGGTTCCACGGCCTGACGTTCGCGCTCCGAGTGCAGTTCGCACCGAAACAGAGCTCCAGTGATCAGCTCGCCTGCGGCGGTCCGTGCGATGCGCCGTCGGCGGCCACCGGTTGGGATCGCAGCGCGGTGTTCGAGATCGGCTGGGCGTTCGGCCGATGACCGCTCGGGTGCGACACCGCGAGACGGCTGCGACACCGCTACGCGACTTGAGGCGTCAGTGGCAACCGCTGGATCGATCGCGCGACCAGCGCATAAGTGGAAGCATGCGCCGCTTCTCTCTCATCGCCGCCTTGCTCTCCGGTTGTTTTCTCCATCACACGCACGTCGCGGTCGACGGCGCGGTGCTCGGCCGCGTGGTCGTGTATCGCAACGGCGTCGCGTACTACGAGCGCGACGCCACGATCGACAACGGCAAGCTCGCCGTACGCGTTCCGCGCAATCGCGTCGATGACTTCTTGAAGTCGCTGACCGTCGTCGATCGATTCACCAAGAAACCGCTATCCGTCACCATCCCTCGAAAGGAAGATGAAGGCGGCGACTACTTGACGATGACCCTCGAGACGCCGGAGCAACAGCACGCCGACGTGCTGTTGACCTACGTCACCGAAGCACCGGCGTGGAAGCCGACGTATCGCGTGGTCGTCGGCGACAACGGCCACGTCATGCTCGAAGGCTGGGCGATCGTCGACAACATGTCGGGCGAGGATTGGAAAGGCGTGCTGGTCGGCGTCGGCGCGAGCTCGGCGCTTTCGTTTCGCTATGACTTGTGGAGCGTGCGCAACATCGACCGCGACCTGCTCGAGGGTACCGATACGTTCGCGAGTGCACCACCGACCGGCATATCGCCGTACGTCCAAGGCGCCGGCGGCGAAGAGGTCGTCGATCTCGACGCCGGCGAGATTATCCCGGCTGCCGGCAGTCAGACCGATAGCACCGGGGTCGCGTTTTCCGGAGGCTCTAGCCTCGAGAACCAATACGTCGTCGACGGGGTCTCCGCCAAGGGCACCACGTTCGCGAACACTGCGAGTGGCGGGGTGCGCGGCGTCGTCACCGATAAGAAGACCGGAGAAAAACTTCCCGGCGTCACCGTGGTCGCGACCTCACCGGCGCTGGCCCAGACCCAGACCGCGATCACCGACGAGCAAGGCTTCTACAAGATCGACGGCCTTCCGCCTGGCAAGTACGCCGTCAGTTTCTATTACGCCGACGTCACGATCGAGCAGAGAGGCGTCCAAGTCGCCCTGAACAAGGAGTCGAACGTCTATCAGAGGATCGATCAGGGCGCGCTGGCGAAGGGCGAGACGATCCAGATCACGGCCAAGGCGCCGATGATCGATACGACCTCGACGAATCAGTCGATCACGATCGACAAGCAGTCGCTCAAGAGCGTGCCGGTCCCCGGCCGCACGTTCGATGCGGCGCTCGGTGCCGCCGCCGGGGCTCAGAGCGATGACTTCGGCGGATTCAACCACACCTCGGTCGGCGGCTACGGCAACTACGACACGCCCAAGCCGGCGCCGAAGATCGATCCCGACGCGAAGCTGCGCGGGCTCGTCGGCAAGATCGTCGACGCCAAGCGCGAGGTCGTGATCGAAACCCACGCGACGACCGCGGCCGATGCCCAGGCGCGCGCAAATGCGTTGCGGACCAAGCTCGTCGACCAAGGCATCGCGGCGACGAAGATCCACATCGTCGAGAAGGTCGGCAGCGACGAGACCGGACACGTTCGCGTGCTCGCGGTAGCGCCAGGCGCGAAGGTCGAGCCCACCGGGCCGGTGCTGCGCGCGCAAGGTGGTCCCGATACGCCGGTCGGCGAGAGCCACTTCATGTCGGAGCGACCGATGACCGTGAAGTCCGGGTCGAGTGCGATGGTCGCGCTGGTCCACGACGAAACGCCCGGCGGCGTCGTCTATCTCTATGACCCGGTGTCGGATCGCGGTGACAAGCGCTTCGCCTTCAAAGCGGTGCGCGTCCAGAATCCGACCGCCGACACGCTCGAGGCCGGACCGGTTACGGTCTTTGGCGATGGCCGGTTCGTCGGCGAGGGGTTGACCGAGCAGGTACCGCCGAAGGCGTCGGTGGTCGTGCCGTTCGCACTCGACCGCCAGATCGTCGTCGAGACCGCCGGCGCCGACAACGAGCGAATCGCGAAGCTCGTGACCGCCGAGCGCGGGGTCATCACCGCCGAGCTCCAGCATCGCCGCGCTACGACGTTCACGATCACGAGTCGGCTGACCGAACCGACGAAAGTGTTCGTGCGGCATCGCGTCGAAAAGGGATGGACGCTCGTCGCCGCTCCTGCCGAGTCGTTGCGGGTCGGCGATTCACAGCTGTTCGAGGTCGATGTCGGCGCTGGCGAGACCAAGTACGTCACGATCGCAGAGACCACGCCGCTCGAGCGCTCGCTGGAGCTCGGCTCGAACGAGGCACTCGACATGATGAAGGTCTACATCGACGAGCCCGACGCGTCGCCACAGCTCAAGGCTCAAGTCGAGGCGGTGATCGCGACTCACCGCTCGGCGGCCGAGCTGGTCGACCGGATCCAGACCGTGCGCGACGAGCTGCTCGACTATCGCGCGCGTGAAGGCGAGCTGCACGCGCAGATCGTGTCGCTCAAGCTCGTGCGAACGAGCGGCGACCTGATGGCGTCGTTACACGGCAAGCTCGTCGATACCTCGGAGCGGATCCAGAAGTTGACGCTGGCACTCGTCGATGACCAGGAGCAGTTGATGCTGATGCGGATCAAGTTCCAGAATCAGCTAACCGAGCTGCACCTCGAGAACCCGCAGACGGCGGCGACTACGTCATCGACGACGCGATCGCCCGCCAAGCACTGAGCTGGCCGGCGAGCCCGGCGCGCTCGAGCGATGCGAGATCGATCGCATCGCCGCCAGGTTCCAAGCCCGGACGACAAGAGCTGTCGGTGAGCGCATCCGCGACGTGAACCACCGCGGCGAGCTGGCGCAGCTCGAGTGGCGCGGAGCCGGGATCGTGATGAAACCGCACGACGTCGGCGAGTGAACGCGGCAGGCCCCACAGCTCGAGCAGCTGTGCACCGACTTCGGCGTGGCCAACCCCGAGGCGCTCGCGTTCGACATCGAGGGCGGGTCGACGCTTCGCGGTCGCGGTCTCGACGATCACTCGATGGTCGGCGGGGAGCTCGAGTGCGATCACCGCGCGGCCGACATCGTGGAGCAGCGCCGCGACATAAGCGGTATCGCCCAGCCGGCCGGGCAGCAGGCGTCCGGCGAGCTTCGCCGCGTGCGCCGATGACTGCTGGATCTCCTCGATCGCAGGTGACGAATCGGCCGAGAACACCGACGCCGTCCGCAGGATGTAGCGCAGGCGCTCGACGCCGAGCGATGCGACCGCGTGCTCGACCGAAGTCGGTTGCTGGCCGGCACCGAAGTACGCGCTGTTCACGAGCTGGAAGATCTTTGCGCAGCTCGCGGGGTCGCGTGCGACGATCGCGGTGACGTCGGCGACAGAGGCGGTCGGTCGCTCGAGTGCGGTCACGAGCTCGCGATGGATCGCCGGCGGCGACAGCAACTTGTCCATCCTTACCATCATCCGCCGCACCGGCGTTTCACCCAGCGCGTCGTGAGTGCCGCGTTCGAGCGCGTCGCGCAGTACCGCCGCCTCGCACGGCTTGCTCAACAGCTGATGCACCGCCGGTAGCGCGCGGACGATCGCTTCGCGCTCGGCATAGCCCGACAGCATGATCCGCGCGGTCGATGGATACTGATCCTTGACCCGATTGAGCAGCTCGGCGCCATCGATGCCCGGCATCTTCATGTCGGACACGACGACGTCGAACGAGGCGGCACGCAGCTCCTCGAATGCCTTCTCGGCGCCGAGCGCGAACACCATCTGCCACTTCTTGCGCTCTCGGTAGAGCAAGTTCTCCAAGCCCGCCAAGATCGCGGGCTCGTCATCGACGAACAAGATCCGCTTCTTCGCCGGCTCGACCATCTGCTCCACAGGTCGGCCACATGAGCGATTCTTGTAGCCGTCGGCCCTCGATCGTTGCCGGCGGTGGCCGATTGACCAACCGTGAAGCGAGCGTTGGCTTCTGCTGTGATCGCAGCTTGGTGTGGCGCGCTCGGAGTCGGCGTGTACGAGGTGTACGCCTGCGCGACCACCCCCCTACCGATCGAAGCCCACGCCGCCAACCTCGCCGCCAGTAAGTGCGCTCAACCTTCGGTGAATGGGGCCGATTGACACAGCTAGTGAAGCTTCGCGACCGCATGGTCATGTTCAGTGCGAGCCAGTTCGCCGGGGTCGGCGTGCTGTTCGGGCTCGCCTACGTGTTCGTGTGGCGCGACCTGATCCAGATCCTGGATGCGCAGCACGGCGCCGACGCGGTCGCCGCCGATGCAGTTCGCGTGTGGACGATTCGCCTCGGGCTCGCCGCGATGGTCGCGTGGCTGATCGGCCTGGCCTACCCGTTGTACTTCGCGCGGTCGTTCGTGCGGCCGATGCATGCGATGCGCGACTTTTCGCGCAAGCTCGCCGCCGGTGCGCTGCACGAGCGCCTCGTGATCGACGTGCCACGCGAGCTGGTCGATCTCCGCGACTTTCTCAACGGGATGGCGAGCAACCTCGACGAGCGCGAGCACGAGCGCAAGCAGGCCGCCGAGCGCGTCGAGGCGTTGCATCAAGAGCTGTTATCGGCTTCGCGGCTCGCCGGCATGGCGGAGGTCGCCAGCGGCGTGCTGCACAACGTCGGCAACGTGCTCAACAGCCTGAACGTCTCGATCTCGGTCGTCGGCGAGCAGGTCAAGCATTCGAAGGTGCGTGCGCTCGAGAAGACGATCGCGCTGTACGACGACTATCCCGGGGGTCTGCCGAAGTTTCTCGAGACCGAAAAAGGCCAGATCCTGCCGGCATACCTCGCGTCGGTGTCGCGCCGGCTCACCGAGGAAAACGAGCAACTCGCGCTCGAGCTCGCCGCGGTATCGACCGACGTCGAGCACATGAAGACGATCGTCTCGACCCAACAGTCGTTCGCCCGCCTGACCGAGTTGCACGAACCACTCGAAGTCGCCGAGCTACTCGACGACGCGCTGCGCCTCGGCGAGCTGTCGTTCGCGCGCCACGGAATCGAAGTTGTTCGCGACTACGAGCCGCTGCCGTCGGTCGTCGCCGATCGCCACAAGCTGTTGCAGATCTTGATCAACCTCGTGTCCAACGCGCGCCACGCGTTGATCGAGAGCTCGACCGAACGGCCGCGGCTGCAGGTGCGACTGCGCCGGATCGCGACCGGCATCCGCGTCGAGGTCGCCGACAATGGTGTCGGGATCGCGGCCGAGCACGCGGCGAAGATCTTTCAATATGGCTTCACGACCAAGAAGGGCGGCCACGGTCTCGGGCTGCACTCGAGTGCGAGCGCGGTGCGCGATCTCGGCGGCACCCTGAACGCTACGAGCGAAGGCCGCGGGTACGGCGCGACGTTCAGCCTCGAGTTGCCGTTCGAGGCACCTCGCGCGTGTGGCACGGCAAGCAGCTCGACCGGGAGCAGGGAGGCGGGGCTCGATGACAACAACTAGCGCGCATCGGATCTTGATCGTCGATGACAACGAGGCGATCCACGAAGACTTCCGCAAGATCCTCGCGCCGTCGCGTCCCGACTCGACCGTGCTCGACGAGCTCGAGCGCAAGCTGTTCGACGAACCAACCGGCACGAAACCATCGCAAGCGAAGTTCGAGCTCGCGTCGGCGCTTCAAGGCAAGGACGCGTGCGATCTAGTCGCAGCGGCCTATGCCGCGGGAGCACCGTTCGCGCTCGCGTTCGTCGACATGCGGATGCCGCCTGGCTGGGATGGCCTCGAGACCATCGAACAACTGTGGAAGATCGATCCCGATCTCCAGATCGTCGTGTGCTCCGCGTACTCGGACCATTCGTGGAACGACTTCCGCACCCGCCTCGGCGACCGCGACGGCTGGCTCGTGCTCAAGAAGCCGATCGAGACGATCGAGGTACTGCAGTGCGCGCACGCGCTGACCACGAAGTGGGAGCTCGCCCGGCGCGCGCGGGTTCACGTCGACGAGCTCGAAGCCGCCGTTCGAGTCCGCACGCAGGAGCTGCAGCAAGCGCACGATCGGATCGCCGCGCAGATGCTCGAGCGCACCCAGATCGAGACCGAGCTGCGGCTCGCGCAAAAGCTCGAAGCGGTCGGCCAGCTCGCGTCGGGGATCGCGCACGAGATCAATACGCCGCTGCAGTACGTCGGCGACAACCTGAGCTTTCTGCGCGAGGTCACGGTCGACCTCGTCACCATGATCCAGAAAATGCTCGCCTCCGCCGACGAGCTCTCCGGTGGCGCGGCTGCCCCGCTCTACCGCATGTTGCAACGTCATAGCGAGCTCGCCGATTTCGCTTACCTCGCAGCCGAGATTCCGACGTCGCTCGATAGCATCGAGCATGGCGTCGCTCGGGTCAGCAAGATCGTGCGCGCGATGAAGGAGCTGACCCACCCCGGCAGCCGCGAGGCGATGGCGACCGATCTCAATCGCGCGATCTCGAACGCGCTCGAGGTCACGGCGAACACCTATCGCTTCGTCGCGGACGTTCACACCGACCTCGCCGACGTGCCGCCGGTGACGTGCTACCTCGGCGAGATCAACCAGGTGTTCCTCAGCCTGATCGTCAACGCCGCTCACGCGATGGAGGTTCGCCGCCGCGAAGGCAAGCGCGGCTCGCTCTCGGTGTCGACGCGAGTCGAAGGCGACGAGGTCATCGTGGCGTTTGCCGATACCGGCTGCGGCATCGCCGAGGCCGATCGCGAACGCGTGTTCGATCCGTTCTTCACGACCAAGGAAGTCGGGCGCGGGACCGGCCAGGGCCTCGCGATCGCCCGCGCGATCGTCGTCGATCGCCACGGCGGCTCGCTGACGTTCGACTCCAAGCCGGGAGTCGGCACGACGTTCTTCGTGCGCATCCCGATCTCCGGGCCGCGGCCGCGCAAAGCCGCGCAGCCGTCCACCGCCGCCGCGTGACGCGTTCCCGGCCCGATGGTATGACCCGGTCATGCCCGACCTACGTTTCGATGCTGTCGTGATCGGCGCCGGCCCTGGCGGCTATCCCGCGGGGATCCGGCTCGGTCAGCTTAAGGTGAAGACGGCCGTGATCGAGCGCGAGTACATCGGTGGCGTCTGCCTCAACGTCGGCTGCATTCCGTCGAAGTCGGTGATCCACGCCGCGAAGACGTTCGAGAAGATGGGCCACGCCGACGACATCGGCATCATGCTCGCGCAGAAGCCGACGCTCGACATGGCCAAGCTGCAAGCGTGGAAAGGCGGCGTGGTCAACAAGCTGACCAGTGGTGTCCGCCAGCTGCTGAAGGCGAACGGCACCGAAGTCATCGACGGCGCCGCGAAGCTCGAGAAATCGGGACCGGACGGCCATCGCATCACCGTGACGTCGAAGACGGGCACGCAGACGATCATCGCGAAGAACGTGGTGATCGCGACCGGCTCGCGACCGATCGAGATCCCGGGGTTCAAGATCGATCAGCAACGAATCGTCGATTCGACCGGCGCGCTCGAGTTCACCGAAGTGCCGAAGCGACTGATCGTGATAGGCGGCGGCTACATCGGGCTCGAGCTCGGCATGGTGTACGCGAAGTTCGGCAGCAAGGTC
>CAZDGY010000155.1:0-9822 GCA_964504685.1 uncultured Kofleriaceae bacterium
TCACCAGAACGAGGTCGTCGGCTATCTCGACGCGACGCTCGAGATCGAGCGGTTTCGCGATTACGCACCGAATGGATTGCAGGTCGAAGGCGTGCTCGAGGTCGAGCGCGTGGTCACCGGGGTGTCGGCGTCGGCCGAGCTGATCTCGCGCGCGGTCGAGCAGCACGCGGACCTGATCGTCGTGCACCACGGGCTGGTGTGGGGCGGCGGGATCTCGAAGATCGCCGGACCGATGGCGCGCCGGCTGAAGCTGCTGCTCGGCAACGACGTCTCGCTCGCCGCGTATCATCTGCCGCTCGACAAGCACGCCCGGCTTGGCAACAACGTCGGACTCGCCGACGCGCTCGCGCTCGGGCCAGTACGCGAGAGCTTCGGCGATGTTCGCGGCACCGCGCTCGGGCTTGCCGGGTCGTGGCCGCAACCGCTGTCGCGCGACGAGGCGGTCGGCCGGATCGCGGGCGGCGTGTGCAAAGGCCGCGCGCCGCGCTTCGTATTTCCCTATGGGCCGGCGACCGTGCGCAAGATCGGCTTGTGCACCGGCGCGGCGTCAGATCTGATCGAGGCGGCGGCCGCGTCCGGCTGTGACTTGTTCTTGACCGGCGAGCTCGCGGAGCGCGCTGGCGACCTCGCGCGCGAGCTGCAGATCACGCTGGTCGCGGCAGGTCATGTCGCGACCGAGGTGTTCGGCCCGATGCGACTCGCCGACGAGCTACGGATGAGGTTCCCCGGTCTCGAAGCGCAGTTCGTCGACATCGCGAGCCCGCTGTGACCGCGCCGCCGATTCGCTTGCCGTCGGGGGTGCGCGATTTCTTACCGCGCGCGGCTGCGCGTCGGCGCGCGCTCGCCGAAGGCGTGATGACGGTGTTCGAAGCGTGGGGGTTCGCGCGGATCATCACGCCGGTGTTCGAAGTCGCGGATGTGCTCGAGCGCGGGCTCGGCGCGAGCGCGCGAGCGGATGCGATCCGGTTCGTCGAGCCGGGCACCGGCGAGATCGTGGCGCTCCGACCCGATATCACGCCGCAGATCGCGCGGATCGTCGCGACGCGGATGGCGGAGGTCGCCGGGCCGATCCGGCTCTGCTACGAAGGTGCAGTGTTCCGGCTCGCCGGCGAGCTCGGTCAGCGCGAGATCTTGCAGGCCGGAGTCGAGCTCGTCGGTGCCCCCGCCGCGACCGGCGATGCCGAGTTGATCGCGGTGGCGAGCGCGGCGCTCGCGGAGCTCGGCCTGGTCGACGCACGCCTCGATCTCGGCCATGTCATGCCGGTGAACCACGTGCTCGCCGCAGCGCCTGACCGCGACGTTCGCGCTCGCCTCGCCGCGGCGATCTCGCGCAAGGATCGCGCGGGCGTGCGGGTCGCAGCGCGTTCGCTGGCGCCGGACATCGCTCAGCTCGCGGATCAGCTCGTCGATCTGTGGGGACCGGCGCGCGCGACACTCGCCCGTGCACTCGCGCTGCCGTGGCCAGATGCGGTGTCAGCCGCGCTGCGCGCTCTCGACGCGACGCTCACCGCCGCGGCCGCGCTCGTCGGCGCGACCGAGCTCGATGCGACGATCGATCTCGGCGACCTGCACGGCTTCGAGTACTACACCGGCCTCAAGCTCGCGGCGTACGCCGCCGGGGCGCCCGATGCGATCTTGCGCGGCGGTCGCTATGACGAGCTGCTCGGCCGCTACGGCAAGCCGGCCGGAGCGACCGGGTTCGCGATCGATCTCGAAGCCGCCGCGCAAGCGCAGCGCGCCGCGGGAGTCGCGCCACCTCGAGCCGCGCTCGGGATCGCGGTGACCGGCGAGCATGCGGTTGCGATCGCGCGTGCGCTGCGCGCCGCAGGCCTGCGCGCGGTCGTCGACGTTGCGGCCCCGGAGCCAGAAGCGCTGCGCGACCTCGGCCTCGATGCGGCGATCGCGGGCGACACGGTGATTACAGCGACCGGTGCGCGCCATCCGGCTGCGGCTGCGATCGAAGCGGCGCGGGCAGGGGACACCGGCCCGCTGATCGCGATACTAAGGATGCCGTAATGTCTGTCGTCATCGTCGTCGGCGCCCAATGGGGCGATGAAGGCAAAGGCAAGGTCGTCGATCTGTTCACCGAGCGCGCCGACGTCGTGGTGCGCTATGGCGGCGGCGCGAACGCCGGCCACACGCTCGTCATCGACGGCGTGAAGCTCGTCACCCACCTCGTTCCGTCCGGCGTCTGCCATCCGGGCAAGAGCTGCGTGCTGGGCGATGGCATGGTGATCGATCCGCAGACGTTGCTCGAAGAGATCGCCGAGTGCCAGGCGCGCGGCCTGCTGATGCGCGACGAGTTGCTCGTCGGGCTCGGCGCCCACGTCATCTTGCCGTATCACAAGCTGATCGACGGCCTGCGCGAGGACTACGGCGCGAAGCGCGGCCGCGCGATCGGCACGACCCGGCGTGGCATCGGGCCGGCGTACGAAGCCAAGGCCGGACGACGCGGCGTGCGGATGCGAGACCTGTTGCGGCCGGAGCGGCTGCGCGCGCTGGTCGGCGCGAACCTCGACGAGCTCGCGCCGGTGATCGAGCACCTCGGCGGCAAGCGCCCCGACCCCGGTGAAATCGCGCGGTGGACCGACGACGCGCTCGGCGCCGGCGAGAAGCTGCGCAAATACACCGGCGATGCGGGTCGCCACGTCGCGCGCGCGATCAGCGAAGGCCGCCACGTGTTGTTCGAAGGCGCCCAGGGCTGTCTGCTCGATCTCGATCACGGCACGTATCCGTACGTGACGTCGTCATCGACGATCGCCGCCGGCGCCTGTCAGAGCGCTGGCATCGGCCCGACTCAGATCGACTCGGTCGTCGGCATCACCAAGGCCTACGCGACGCGCGTCGGCGAAGGCCCGTTCCCGACCGAGCTCCACGGCGAGGTCGGCGAGACGCTGCGCAAGGCCGGCGGCGAATACGGCGCGACGACCGGTCGGCCGCGGCGCTGCGGTTGGCTCGATCTGCCGGCGTTGCGCATGGGCGCACGGCTGTCCGGCATGCAATCGCTCGCGCTGACCAAGCTCGACGTGCTCGCCGGGATGCCCGAGATCGCGGTGTGCGTCGCGTACAAGCTCGACGGCAAAGAGCTCGACGAGCCGCCGATCGACCCAGAAGATCTCGTACGCGCGGAGCCGGTCTACGTTCGGTTGCCGGGCTGGGACAAGCTGCCGGCCGATGCCCACGACGTCACCGACCTGCCCGCGACCGCCCGCCATTACGTCGAAACGATCGAGCGGATGGCCGGGGTGCCGTTCTGTTTAGTGTCGGTCGGGCCCGACCGCAGCGAGACGATTCGCCTCCACGACCCATTCGCATAGGTCCAGAAACGAGCGAACTCCTCGGACCGTGATAGTATTTTTCTCCAAAGCCGAGGGGCACCTGGGGGTCACAGGTCCCAGAGCGCCAACTCGCGCACGTAGGAATCGCCCATGAAGATCGTCTGCGATGCTTGCCAGGCCAAGTACTCGATCTCTGATGACAAGGTCCAAGGCAAGGTCTTCAAGATCCGCTGTAAGAAGTGCAGCAACATCATCGTCGTTCGCGGCGGTGCTGGTGCTGAACAGGCGCCAGCCCCGGTCCAAGAGAAAGAGACCCGTGTCTACGACTACGGCTACGAGGGCGGTGAACAGCCGCCGGCCGACGATGCGGTCTGGCACGTCGTAATCAACTCGGACCAGGTCGGCCCGATGTCGGCGGGTGAGGTCCAGCAGCGGTTCTCCGCCGGCGAGATCGACGCCGAGACCTACATCTGGCGCGAGGGTTTCGCCGACTGGCTGCCGCTCGTGCAGGTCGACGTGTTCGCCGCGTTGGCAGCGGGTGGCGGCGGCGGCGGTGGCCATCAAGCGGTCGCGTCGATGTTCGGCGGCGGCGGCGAAGAGATGGGCACCGTGCGCAGCGACCCGGGCGACTTGTTTGCCTCGGCCGGAGGCGCCGCGCGGCATCAAGAAGATGACGATGGCGGCGATCTGTTCGGATCGAAGCCGGCGCAAGCACAACAGCAAGCCGCAGCGGGCAACGCGAAGCTGCGCGGCGAGCGCAACGAGAACTCGGTGTTGTTCTCGCTCAACAACCTCGCACAGCTCGCGAGTGACAAGCCGGCGCCGGTGCAGTCCGCGCCGTCCGGTCACGCGACCGGCGCTGCGGGCGGCGAAGGCTCGGGCCTGATCGACATCCGCTCGATGGCCAGCGCGTACCTCGGAGGCAGCGGCGCCCCCGCATCGAAGGCGGCGACCTCGTCGGCGATCGGCTCGATCGACGACCTGCCGGTGTTCGGCGGCGGCGGCTTCTCCGAGCCCGCCGTGATCGTGCCGAGCGCTTCGCGCGGTCGCGATAACAAGATGCTCTACATCATGATCGCCGCGGTCGGTATGCTCGCGGTCGTCGCGGTCATCCTCGTCGTCGTGCTGCTCAAGGGCAACAAGACCACCACGGTGGCCTCCAACGACAAGCCCGCCGGCTCGGCCGATACCACGGCGACCGGTAGCGACAAACCAGCGACGCCGGACAACGGTACCGCAACGCCACCGCCGACCACGGGCAGCGCGGCGACGCCGCCGCCCGCGACGGGTAGCGGCAGCGGCACGTTGGTCGCGTCGAACACGCCGCCGACGAACGGCAGCGCGGCCGTTCCAGCGCCGAACCCGCCGCCGAAGAACACGCCGCCGGCGAATACGCCGCCCGCGAACACGCCGCCGGCTCACAAAGACCCGGCCACGACGGTCGCCAAGAACACGCCGCCGGCTCACCACGATTCCGGTACGACGGTCGCCAAGAACACGCCGCCGCCAGCGCCGAAAGATCCCGCGCCGCCGAAGGACACGGGCGGTGGCAGCTGCGATGAGGTGTCGTGCGTGCTGAACAACTACGACGGCGCGTGCTGCGCGAAGTTCAAGAAGGGCGGCGCCCCGGCTGCAAAGACGCCGACCACGGCGAAGACCGGCGGTGGCGACCTGCCTGACGCGCTCGATCGCCAGATGATCTCGGACGGCATCGGCAAGGTGAAGGCGCGCGCTCTCGCATGCGGCGACAAGTCGCCGGCGAAGGGCAAAGTGAAGGTTCACGTCAAGGTCGACGGCAGCGGTCACGTGTCGAGCGTTAGCGTCGAGAGCTCGCCGGATCCCGGCCTCGGTGCGTGCGTCTCGGGTGCGGTCAAAGGCGCATCGTTCGCCAAGACGCAAAACGGCGGATCGTTCGGCTATCCGTTCGTGTTCTGAGCCGTTCGGAATAAGTCGCCGCGACCTGGATAGCTTTCGTCGAATCGGGTGTCTGATCTCGTGAGCCATGCGCGCCGCGACGATCACTCCGCTTCGGGCGGCCGCTAGCGCGCCACCGACGGCGCCGCCGCGGACCATCGACGAGGCGCTCGCGCGTCACCTCGACGCGCTCTATGCGACCGCGCGAGTGCTGTGCCGCGAGCCCGCGCTGGCCGAGGATCTCGTGCAGGACACCGCGCTCGCGGCGTTTCGCAACTGGGGCGATCTGCGCGAGCCAGCGGCGGCGAAGAGCTGGCTGCTCAAGATCCTCCACCGGCGGTTCTTCAACGTCCGCCGATTCGACAGCCACCGTCCACCGGTCCACGATGTCGAGCTCGACCGCCTGCTCGAGCAGCCCGAGCTGGCACACGATGTCGCGCCGTTTCCCGATACGTTCGCGCGCCAGGCAGTGCTCGACTCGCTGCGCACGCTGCCAACCGCGTTCGCCGAGGTCGCCTGGCTGGTGGACGCGCTCGAGCTCACGATCGCCGAGGTCGCAGACGTGCTCGACATTCCGGTCGGCACCGTCGGGTCGCGGCTGCATCGTGCCCGGCGCATGCTCCACGAGCGGCTGGCCGCGGTCGCAACGGAGGCGCCATGATCGCCGAGTCTTGTCGTGATTTCCGCCGCGCTCTGCTGCTCGGCCAGCTCGAGGGT
The DNA here is from genome assembly GCA_964504685.1 of uncultured Kofleriaceae bacterium. GTDB lineage: Bacteria > Myxococcota_A > Polyangia > Haliangiales > Haliangiaceae > JABFXX01. The sequence goes on from CAZDGY010000155.1 coordinate 5,910, forward strand.
GCACACGGCGCTTCCTGCGAGGCGTGCCGCGCGTTTCGCGAACGCGAGCGGCATGCCGCAGCGCTGATTCGCGACGTGTATGCCGAGCAGCGCGCACCGCAGGCGCTCCGCGATCGGGTCGCCGCTGCGGTCGAAGCCGCGCGCGCCGACTCGGCACCGGGCTCGCGGCGTGCCGATCGCCGTGCGCTCGGAGCAGCGGCGATGCTGGCCGTCGCCGCAGGCGTGGTGATCGCGATCCTCGTGCGCGGCGGCGCCGAGCCGTCCGCCGAGCGCAGTGCCACCGTGGCGCCGCACGAACATCCCGGCGAGCGCGGTTCGGTCGACGCGTCGGCGCCGCGCCATCTCGAGCTCGGAGGCGCGGCCGCCGATCTCGATCCGGGCGCGCTGGTGACGTGGCGCCGCGACGGCAGCACGCTCGTCGTCGAGCAAGCAGGGTCGGCGCGATGGATCGTCGGTGATGACACACAGCTGCGGATCGAAACCGCTGCGATCTCCGCAGCGGTCACAGCGACAGGCGCGAGCCTGCGCGTGGAGGTTCCCGTGAATACTTTAGATGCACGCGTGTTCGGAGCCAGTGCCCTGACCGCCGCGGTGGTCGCGTTCGTCACCGTCGTGGTGTACGAGGGCCACGTCACCGGGACCAGTGGCGGTCAGACGGTGAACGTCGCTCCCGGGACGACCGTCGAGCTGCGCGCCGACAAGCCGCCATCGCCACCGCAGGTCGTCGGTGCGGCGCCGTCGCCGGCCGAGTTGCAAGCGAAGCTCCACGCGCTCGATCTCGAAGCCAAGATCCGCGTCCTCGAGGCCGACAATCAGCGGCTGCGCGATGGCGTCCCGGCTGGGGCCGGCGAGAAGGTCGCGCCGCCAACGCCGAGCGTGCCAACTCACACCACCCTTACCGTGACGCCAACCGATCCATCCCGGTGCGACGAGGTGTCTTGCGTGCTGAGGAACTACGACGGCGCATGCTGCACGAAGTTCAAGTCGCCGCCCCCGCCTGACGGCGAGCTTCCCCGCGAGCTCGATCGCGTGATCATCACCGACGGGATGGCGCCGGCGAAGACGAAGGCGCTCGAGTGCGCGCAGCGATCCAGCGCGCAGGGCATCGTGAAGGTGCACGTCGCGGTCGCAAGCGACGGCAGCGTCACGAGTGTTCGCGTCGACCAAGCCCCGGATCCCAGGCTCGGTACATGCGTCGCTCACGCGATCATGAGCGCGTCGTTCGCGAAGACGCAGCACGGCGGCTCGTTCTCGTATCCGTTCGTGTTCTGAGCCGCGCACGAAATCTCAAAAGCCGCTGCGGCTTCGCGGGTCACCAAGCTCGCGCTCGCCGAGCCGGCCGCGCCGAAGCGGGCGCGCGCCGCGTGCGATGAAATCTCGTGGATCGCCGACGCCACCGGGTGGTGCTGTCCGCGCGTGCTCGCGACGCCGGTCTCGCCGACTGCGATCGACGCGCACGCGGTCGCCACCGCGATGGCGCAGATCCACGATCGCGCGATGGCGTGCAGCGCGACGTCCATTTTCTGAGCCGGCCCGGCAAGTCGGGTTGCCACGGCGTCGGTTGTCTCCACCGCCGATCGCCGCCGCGACGCGAATTTCGACGGTGGCGGATGGCACGCGACACGCAGTAGAGTCTGTTCGCGCGAGGCCCCTGCCAGCCAGGCTCCTCCTTCGAGCGGCGTCCCACGAGGACGCCGTTCAACTTTTCGGGCCCTCGACCTACTCGGCTTCGTAGTTCGTGACGCCGGGCGGCCAGTTGCCGATCAGCTCGGGCCAGACCTTGCGCATGGCACCGAGCTTGACACCTCGCTATGGTGCGCTCGTGCTGCTCGCCGAGCTCGTCGCGACAAGCGCCGCGGTGACCGAGATGTCGGGCCGACTCGCGAAGATCGATCGCATCGCCGTGTGCTTGCGCGCGTTGCCGGCTGAGGAGCGCGCGATCGGGGCGCGCTACCTCGCGGGCGAGGTAGCGCACAAGACCGGCATCGGCTGGGCGACGATCGCAGAGGCCGGTAAGACGATCCCGCCGGCGCGGGAGCCGTCGCTGTCACTTGCCGAGGTCGATGCGCGACTCGCCGCGATCGCGGAGCTCGGCGGGCCCGGCTCGGCGGGTGCTCGGCGCGATCAGCTCGCCGCGATCTTCGCGCGCGCGACCGCGGCCGAGCAGCAATTCCTCACCGCGCTGGTCAGCGCCGGGCTGCGCCAAGGCGCACTCGACGGCATCGTCGCCGAAGCGATCGCGCGAGCGGCGGAGGTACCTGCTGACGCTGTCCGACGCGCGTACATGCTCGCCGGCGAGCTCGGGACGGTCGCCGCCGCTGCGCTCGGCGACGGCGCGCCAGGCTTGGCGAAGTTCCGGCTGACGTTGTTCCGGCCGATCTTGCCGATGCTCGCGCAAACCGCCGACGATCCCGACGCTGCCCTCGCCAGCTTCGGCGGCAGTGCGGCGGCGCTCGAGCTCAAGCTCGACGGCTTTCGCGCGCAGATCCACAAGGATGCCGACGACGTCCGGGTCTACTCCCGTGGGCTCAACGACGTCTCGTCGTACGCGCCGGAGCTCGTCGCGGCGGTGCGTGCGTTGCCGGCACGGCGGCTGATCCTCGACGGTGAAGCGATCGCGATGGATGGCACGCGGCCGCGACCGTTCCAACACACGATGCGGCGGTTCGGCCGAAACGAAAAAACCGGCGTCGCGTTGCAGGCCGAGTATCCGCTGTCGCTCGCGGCGTTCGATGTCCTCATGCTCGACGACCAAGTGATGCTGTCCGCACCTGCGCGCGATCGGTTCGCCGCGCTCGGCGAGGTCGCTCCAGCACTCGCGGTGCCTCGGCTGGTGACCGCGGATTCGACCGCAGCGAATGCGTTTTACGACGACGCGATCGCCCGCGGCCACGAGGGCGTGATGGCCAAGGCGCTCGATGCGTCGTACGACGCCGGCAGTCGCGGCTCGGCCTGGCTTAAGATCAAACGCGTCCATCGCCTCGACCTCGTCGTGCTCGCGGCCGAATGGGGCAGTGGTCGGCGCAAGGGTTGGCTGTCGAACATCCATCTCGGGGCGCGCGACGGCGACGGCTGGGTCATGCTCGGTAAGACGTTCAAAGGCATGACCGACGACATGCTGCGCTGGCAGACCGCGGCGTTTCTCGCGCGCGAAGAAGATCGCGACGGCCACATTGTCTATGTCCGGCCGGAGATTGTGGCCGAGGTCGCGTTCAACGACGTGCAACGGTCGTCGCGCTATCCCGGCGGACTCGCGCTGCGGCTCGCCCGCGTCGTGCGCTATCGCGACGACAAGACCGCGGTCGAAGCCGATACGATCGACGCGGTTCGCGCGATCGCCGTTGCCGCCGGCGTGATCGAGTAACCGCGCAACCGCGGCGAGCGGGGCGTGTCCATGCCGGATGCAAGATCTCCGGCAAATCCGGCCACGCGTTGTGCGGTTGGTGCTGTCGGTGCCGATCGGGTTTGCCGCGTCGCTCGCGATCACGCTCGCGTTGCCGACGCGAGACCACTTTCCGCTCCCTCCAGGCAGCTGTGGAAACGGTCACTGGGACCAGGGGTGGCTCGTCGAAGGCGGAGCGCCGACGCTGATCATCGTCGGCGGCGTACTGCTGACGCTGGTCGCGAACGCGCTGCTCAGCCGAGTGCCGCGCGCTCGATCTTGGCGACGATCATCATCCGCTCTTCCTCGGGCAAGAATGCTGCGTGCGCTGCGTTCTCGCACAGCTTGATGATCTCGTGTGAAGTCAGCTTCAGCGCTTCCGCGGTCTGACGGAAGTTCTCCTCGATATAGCCGCCGAAGTACGCGGGGTCGTCGCTGTTGATCGTGACGTGCACGCCCTTGCGGAGCAGGCGCGCGAGATTGTGCTCGGTGAGGCTCTTGATCACGCGCAGCTTCAGGTTCGACAGCGGG
>CAZDGY010000156.1:0-9814 GCA_964504685.1 uncultured Kofleriaceae bacterium
AATGAGCGAAGCCCAGCTCGCCCGGATCTTCGAGCCGTTCTACACGACGAAGGCGACCGGCCGCGGCACCGACTCGGCCTCCCGGTCGTCCGGCAGATCGTCGAGTCGTACCCGGGCAGGATCGAAGTCGCGAGCGCGCTCGACGTCGGCACGACGTTCGCGGTGGAGCTCCCCGGTGCATGACGCCTAACGGGTCGCGTCACCGGCTACCCGCAAATACGGCACGCCGGCAGAATGCGAGCCAGCCCACCGCGAGCCACGCCAAGATTGCCGCGACCACCGGCACGCGCGACCCCTTCGGCGCCGGCGGTGGAAACGCGCGGAGCGGAATCGGCTGGCGATCTGAGAAGGCCGACGCAGGCGCAACTACGGCGCAGCGCGTGACCGGCGCGCTGCGATTGCCCGCTAGATCGACCGCGCGGATCGTGACGCACGCTCGATCATCGCGGATGTCTGCGGTCGGCCCGCACGTGGTGCGGCCGAGCAGTTCGAGATCGCCGCGCCATAGCGTGTGGCGCGCGCGTCCGCTCGAGTCGTCGAGCTCGACGAAGGCCGTATCGTCAGACAGCCCGACATCGAGCCCGACGACGTCCGCCACGTTCCCTCGCGCGAAGTCGTCGTAGCGTCGAGTCGTGCGCCCGGAGGCCTCCACCGCGACCGATCGCAGCTCCGGCGCGGGCGGCGCCGCCGTGTCGTCGTCGGAGGAGGTCTCGAATACGGCGAGCTCGAAGCCGCCCAACTCGGGCACCGTAACTACGTAACGCGCGTCGGGCTCGAGCTCGCCGAGATCCGCAAAGTCGCCCCAGCGCTCGCGCGTGACGATCCGATCGACGCCCGGTCCACGCACGCGGAAGTGCGATGCCGGCAGGCGAAACGGCTCGGCGAGCCATAGCTTCGCGTTGCGCGGGACGGGTTCTGGCGACGACAGCGCGTACTGGCCGCCGCCGTGATGGCACGGATCGCCATCGTACTTCGCCTCGGCACGCCCGCCGAGCGCTACGACCGCAAGCGCTGCGATCGCGATTCGCATGCGTCGGCAACCCGATGCGTGTTCGATCTATTCCCGAGCGCCGTCGTTGCGCACGTCCGCCGCTAACGCGACGATGCCCGCATGTCACTGGAAGGCAAAGCAGCGCGCGGTGCGCTGTGGACCGTGGCATCGAGCATCGGCGGTCGCGCGGTCGGCGTGATCGGCACGCTCGCGATGACGCGGTTCCTCAGCACCGACGAGATCGGCGAAGTCTCGGTCGCGGTGATCATGTGCATGACCGCGAACTGGCTCTCGGTCTGGGGCTTCGGCCAATACGCGGTCGTGAACGGTCGCGGCGACGATCGCACCGAGGTGATCTGGCACGCCACCGTGCTCTACGTCGGCCTCGGCGCGATCGCGCTCGGCCTCGTCGCGCTGTTCGGTCACTACCTGCTACCCGCATTCCACGCCGAGAGCGCCGCCGGATTTATCCCCGGGATGGCGCTCGCGTTGTGGATCAAGCGGCTCGGCGCGATGCCCGAACGCACGCTGACGATGGAAATGAACTTCCACGCCACGGGCGTGGCGCTCGCGCTCGGCGAGCTGACGCACACGGTGACCGCCCTGTCGTTTGCCGCGATGGGCTGGAGCTCGATGTCGATCGTGATCGGCAACATCGCGCAGTCGATCGTCGTCGCCGGGGTGTTCATTCGCGCCGCCGGGATTCGCAGCTGGGCCACGCCGACGCCGCTGCGCTGGTCGCGGATCAAAGCGATCATGAAGTACGGCTGGCCGCTCGGCGTGCAGGGCATCGCGCACAACGCGTCTCGCTACTGGGACAACCTCGCGATCTCGCACTTCTTCGGCACCGATACGACCGGCGCGTACAACATGGCCTACAACCTCGCCGACATCCCGGCGATCCAGGTCGGCGAGCAGATCGCGATCGTGCTGTTGCCGTCCCTCGCCGCGATGCCGCACGACCGTCGCGGCGCCGCGCTCGTACGTTCGACCGCGCTGCTGTCGCTTATCATCTTCCCGCTCGCGATCGGCCTCGGACTCGTCGCCGATCCGCTGATCGCCGCGATCCTGCCGGCCAACCGCTGGCAGGAAGTCGCTCCACTGTTGACCGTGCTCGCGTGCCTTTCGGTGTTTCGCCCGATCACGTGGGTGCTGTCCGCGTACATGGAAGCGGAGTCGAAGACCGCGCGGACGATGATCATCGAGGTGTTGAAGCTCGGCGTGCTGATCGGCGGCATTGCCGCGCTCGCTCGCTACGGCCCACGTGCATCGGCCGCGGCGGTCGGCATCGCGTTCGGCGCGAGTGCGATCGCCGGCGTCGGGCTGGTGATTCGAGAAATCCCGAACCCGATGCAGCTGATCATCGGCTTCCTGCAACCGCTCGTCGCATGCGCGGTGATGGCGGCCGCGGTGTACGGTGTGCGCACGTTCGCCCACGGCTGGTCGTCGTGGTTTCAGCTCGTCGTCGAGATCGGCGTCGGCGCCGCGGCGTATGTCGTCGCCGCGCTGGTGCTGTGCCGCACCACCGCCAAAGACCTACTCCAACTCCTGCGCAAAGCGCTCAAGAAGAGCACGTAGCTCCAACCCGGAGCGGCACCTGCGCCGTTATGGAGCGACTGCCCGGCGAGAGCTCGACGCGACGCGGACTTAGCGCTGGCATCGAAGCTGCTCTTCTCCACGGCAAGAGGAGGCACGTATGACCCACGATCTAAGCGTTTCGTTCTTCGGTGTCCGCGGCTCGATCGCGACTCCTGGTGCGGACAAGACCGCGGGTGGCAACACGGCGTGTGTCGAGGTGCGCGCCGGAGACACCCGGATCATCATCGACGCCGGCACCGGGTTGCCCGCGATCGGTAACCAACGGATGGCGAGTGGCATCAAGCATTCGACGATCTTGCTCTCGCACCTGCACTGGGACCACGTCGCCGGCTTGCCGTTCTTCACGCCGATCTACATCCCCGGACATCGCGTCGAGATCGCGAGCGGCCCGAACGGCGTGATGCCGCTCGACCGCGCGATCCGCGAGCTGTTTCGCGCGCCGTTCTTCCCGGTCGCGTTCGACGATCTAGGCGGCACGGTCACGACGCGCGAGCTCGCGAGCAACGATCAGTTCGTGATCGGTGACATCAAGATCACGATGGCGCGGCTCAACCATCCCGATCCGGTCTACGGCTATCGGCTCGAGCACGCCGGACAATCGATCGTGTACGCGACCGACACCGAGCACTTCGCGTGCGTCGATCCGACGCTGAAGAAGCTCGCGGCCGGCGCCGACATCCTGATCTACGACTCGCAGTACACGCCCGAAGAGTATCCGGCGAAGGTCGGCTGGGGCCACTCGACATGGCAAGCCGGCGCCGAGCTCGCGCGCGCGGCGGGCGTACCGCAGCTCGTGCTGTTCCACCACGATCCGAATCGCACCGACGATCAGCTCTCCGCGCTCGAAGCGGCGGCACGCGCGGCGTTGCCGGGGACGATCGCGGCGCGCGAAGGGCTCGAGCTGCGCGCTCGTGATGCGGAGCGTGCGGCCGCCGCATGACCCAAGGCCGTGCGATGCTGTTCGCGATGAGCGAGCACGAGCAGCGATTCGAGCTGCTGGCGGATCTCGGCGCGATGATCGCCGGTGAGGTCGAGCTCGATGACCTGCTCGCGACGTTCGCCGATCGAGTCGCGCGCGCTCTCGGCGCCGATCGCGCGACGCTGTGGTTGATCGACGGCGAGACCGACGAGATTCGGTCGCGCGTCGCGACGCTGCCCGAGCTCGTCGAGTTGCGCGTACCGCAAGGCACTGGCGTCGTCGGCCATGTCGCGCGCACCGGCGAGCTCGTCAATATCCGCGACGCGGCGGCCGACCCGCGCTGGGCCGACGAGATCGCCGAGCGCATCGGCTATCCGACGAAGACGATCCTGACCGCGCCGATCGAACGCCGCGAGCAGATCCGCGGCGTGCTCCAGGTCCTCAACAAGCGCGGCGGCGCATTCACGCAGCACGACGAAGAGTTCGTGCGGGTGCTCGCGGAGCAGATCGGGCGCGCGCTCGACTACACGACGTTGCGCGGCGACGATGCGCAACGCGGGCTCAGCGTCCGCGGCCGGTTCAACCACGTCATCGGCCGCTCGCCGGCGATGACCGCGGTCTACGACATGATCGGCAAGGCGGCGCAGACCGACGCGACCGTGCTCGTCCATGGCGAGACCGGCACCGGCAAGGGCTTGCTCGCGCGCGCGATCCACGTCAACAGCGCGCGCCGCGATCAGCCGTTCGTTCACGTCGATTGCACGACGCTGCCGGCTGCGCTCGTCGAGAGCGAGCTGTTCGGCCACGAGCGCGGGGCTTACACCGGGGCGGATGCGCGGGTGATCGGCAAGGTCGAAGCCGCCGACCACGGCACGCTGTTCCTCGACGAGATCGGCGAGCTGCCACTCGCGCTCCAAGGCAAGTTGTTACGCGTCGTTCAGGAGCGCAAGTTCGAGCGGATCGGCAGCCGCGAGACGCTGTCCGCCGACGTCCGGCTCGTCGCCGCGACGAACCGCGACCTCACCGCGATGGTCGCCGCCGGCCAGTTCCGCAGCGATCTGTACTTCCGTCTGCGGGTCGTCGAGATCGAGCTGCCACCGCTGCGCGCGCGGGGCGACGAAGACATCCTCGATCTCGCCGATCACTTCGTGCAACAGCTGTCGCGCCGCTATCGCAAGGGCCCGCTGCGGCTCGATGCATCGGCGCGACCCGCGTTGATCGCCTACAGCTGGCCCGGCAACGTGCGCGAGCTCGAGAACTCGATCGAGCGCGCGGTCGTGCTCGCGGCTGGCCCCACGATCGGCGTCAAGGATCTCGGGCTCGAGCCACGGCGCGCCACCGGGATCTTGCCAGTCGCTGCGGTCGATCCCGATGCGGTCGTGCTCCCGCCCGGGCTGTCGCTCGAAGAAGCCGAGCGGCGCTATGCGGTCGCGATCCTCGAGCGCGAAGACGGCAATCAATCGGCGGCGGCTCGCGCGCTCGGGATCAGTCGCAACAAGTTAGCGCGGCTGCTCCGCGATCACTGACTGACCGCTGCCCACCACGTTCCGATCGTGACGCCGTTGATGCTCGACTTGAGCTCGAGCTCGCTGAAGCCGCACGCGCCGGTCGCGAGTCGCGTGATCATGCCGGCAAACGAGTCCGGCGCGAGCTTCAACAGCGTGTCGCGCGGCTGACCGAGCGGACCGAGCACCGAGATCACGGTGCCGGAACCTTCGACCGAAACGATGTCGCCTTCGGGCGGGTAGTCGCCCATGTTGCCGACGAGCGAGGTCGCGTCCGTCGTGACGTTCACCGCGAACACCGCGCCGTCGAGATTACGGGCAGCATGCGGTCGTTACGCGCCATCTCCGACGGCAGAACGATGCGCGACTTGTGCAACCTCGCAAACGGACTGCGCAATCGACCGGCGAGCCGATCCGGCGCGAGCAACGATCCGTATTCGACGGCATGAAACACCTAGCCTGCATCGCGATGACGCTCTCGGCGGCGTGTTCTCTACCGATCACCAAGGAAGGCGGGCCCGGCGGAGGCGACGGGGCACCGGACGCTGCCACCGGCAGCGACAGCCCTGACGCAGGCAGCGCCTGCAGCGCGCCGTTCGCCGGGATCTGGCGCGACTCCGAGGCCAGCGCTGATCCGACCGTGTTTCGCCTGATCGCCGACAACGCGTGGGTGTCGAGCGGGATCACCGGCGTGCACTGGACGCAGCTCAACTATCGCGGCCCGGGCGGCTATTCGGTCACGACATCGCTCGATGCGTACGCGAGCGCAAACGGGACCACGCTATCGGTGCCGCAGAGCCAGCAAGCGGTGTGCAGCGAGATCGATGTCAGCTACGTCGACGCTTGCGGCGCTGGCCACGTCTCGTCGTTCCACCCGACGCCGGGCACCTCCGGCGGTTGCCTGACCGACTCGATGCCAGCGACCACGCAGTGTGATCCGGCGACGCCGATGACGATCGATGGCGTCGCAGCTCCGGGCTTCACCCGCGCGTGCAACTCGACGTTCGCCTACAACCCCGGCGAGTACGGCACGACCTTGCAATACGCGGGCTGGCCGATGTGGCGCTACAGCGACTTGTTCGGAGCCGACTATCCCGGCTCGGTCACCGGGGACCCGTCTCGCACCTACCTCGCGAAGACCAACTTTATCTCCCTCGAGATCCACGCGATGGACCTCGCGTCGTTTCAGATCATCGGCACCGACACGTATGAAGACCCTGGGCTGAAGGTCTCGATCAGCACGCAGCCCGGCCACTTCTCGAAGTTCGTGCGCACTGCGTTCCCCGGAACCGACGGCGTCGATCCGTCGGTGGTGTGCGAGTGCGACGACTTCGCGACCGGTTGCTTTCACATCACCGACAACCCAGCTGATACCCAGTACGCGAGCACGAACTGCAAGCTCGACCTCGGCGCGACCTACTACCTCAACTTCACGTTCGCAAACGACAGCGGCACGACGAGCTGCACCGCGAGCGGCGTCGGCTTCGCCGGCGAATGTCGGATCGACCCGACGCTGTACACCGCGGGCGTGATGCCGACCAGCACGTGATCGGAGCGCCCGCTCCGGCGGCGACGGCTAACGCGGCGCGCATCAACGGCAGTTGCCCTGCTCGTCGATGCCGTTCTTCGTGCACTGCAACTCGAGACTTAGCTGACAGCCACCGCGCGGTAGCGCATTCGCACCGACCGACACGCGCTTACCCTCGTGCATATAAGAGCCCGAAGCAGTCTGCGGCGTCGCCGCACCGATCTGCTTCCAACCCTGCTTGACCAGCCAACTATCGTAGAGCGTGAACATCGACTCGGGCTTATCGCACGTGCTGAAGAACAGCTTCACAGCGGTGTCGCTCGAGCTCATTACACGTGCGTTGCTCAGCTCGGGAAGCTGCCACGAAGTCCACGGTGTGGAGAGCGGGACGGACGCGATCTCGTCCTTCTTGCCACACCCGCCTACGAAGACGGCGATCACTACGACCAGAAGACTGCGCATACAGGTTGAGACGCTATCACTCTCGCGACCGTCTCAACCATCGCGTTCGGCGAGCGACGATCACGGCGCCTTCTCGTACGCGCCGATGTCGAACGCGGCACCGAGCGGCCGCGCGTTGCCGTCGAGATCGTCGGTGAGGCCGGTGTCGACGCCCGTATCGATCGCCGGCCTGCCCGAGCCGAGGTGAAAGTCCGCGGTGGCCGGCGCGACGAGCAGCGGATCGGCCATCACGGTCGCGGTCGCACCACCCGCCGAGCCTGTGCCGGCGAAGATCAAGTTGTTGGAGCCCGAGCCATCGCCGACCACGTAGTGCTCGTCGCTGGTCTTCGCGAGCATCAAGTTGTTGCGCAGTCGCACGGTCAGCGCCGGCGCCGCGCTGGTGTCGATGTGGATCGCCGACGCGCTCGAGTCGCTCGTCATCGAGCCGCAGTCGTAGAACGTGTTGTTGTAGAGATCGACTTGGCCGCTGCCGATCGAGCCGTCGTTGTCGGTCGCTTGATAGACGTAGATGCCGGCGTAATCCGATGACGCCTCGACCGGATCCGGCCCGGTGCCAACGCTGTAGATCACGTTGTTGTAGGCCTCGACCACGCCTTGCGACGGATCCATCGTCGAGAAGTTGATGCCGTCACACACCGTGTGGTGAATGACATTGTCGTGGACATGGACGTCGAGCTCGTTAGGGCCGCCGGTGTCGTGAAACTGGATCCCGCGGCACGTCAGGCCGTTGCGCACCTGGTTCCAGCCCAGGTCGAGGTGCGACGAACCGAAGTAGATCGCATGGTAGTACTTGCTGATCGACGTGACGTTCGCCGCCGCGTCGTGGACGTCGTTGCCGTAGAACGCGAGGTTCGTCGGCCCGCCGGTGACGCAGCCGGTGAGCCCGAAGCCGTTCGGGCACGAGATGTCGTTGCCGATGATCCGCCAGCCGTTCGGCGTGCCCTCGAGATCGATCGCCTCCTGCGTGCCGCGCAGCGTGAGCCCGGCGATGACCCAGAAGTCGAACGTGCCGGTGATCGCCGGCGTCAGGATGCCGCGCTCGAGCCCGGTCTCGGCCCCGATCGTCGCGGTCGCGCCGGGATAGCCGACGAGCGCCTTTGGCAGGTCCGCGGTGCCGCTGTTCGTGCCGTCGTTCGCGCTCATCCCGAGCGCGCCGGTGTACGACGACGACGCATCGAGCGTGTCTTGCACGAGGGAGTCGCCGGCGTGTGCGCCGAGGTACGCGATGTCACCTGCTGCGATCGTGTTCTTCGCCATCGGGATCGTCGCCCACGGATGCGCGAAGCTGCCGTCGCCGTTGTCGTCGCCCGCCGGCGAGACGAAGAAGACATTGCCGGCGCGCACGGTGAACGCCACGGCGTTCGAATCGGCGTTGCCCGCGACGTGAACGACGACATCGCCGGTCGCTGCCGCCGCGCCGAGCTGCACCGTGATCTTCGTTTCGCTCCACAGCGGATACGAGGCGACCGTGCCGCCGCCGACCGAGACGGTCGAGCTGCTCTGCGCGCTACCGAAGCCGTTGCCGTAGATAGTCACGTACGCGCCGTTGCCGCCCTCGCCGCCGCTGTTCGGCCCGCTCGTCAAGTCGGTGAAGAAGATCCGCGCGCCCGCGATCGGTGACGTGACCGCGCCGTCGCCGGCATCGCCACCACCGCCACCGCCGCCGCCACATGCCGCAAGTGCGATCAGCGCGAGGGTTCGCATCGCACCAGCGTAGCCGACCGCAGAGGTAATTTGCCCTCCCGGATGCACCCCGGTTAGCCTCGACCCATGCGTGTACTCGCGGCGGTAGTGGTTCTGGCCTTGCTCGCGGCGCCCGCGGTCGCCGACGAAGGTGGCCATCCCGCCGAGAAGGGCACGCTCGGCGCCGGCATCATGATCGGCGAGCCAACCGGCATCTGCGCAAAGCTCTACCTCAAGGACGATCAAGCGGTGCAAGCCGCATTCGGCTACGCGCTCGGCGGTGGTGGCTTTCAGCTCACCGCCGATTACGTGTGGCACCCGTTCATCCTGCAGGACAAGGACTCGTTCGTCCTGCCGGTCTACGTCGGCCCTGGCATTCGGCTGATCGACTACTCCGCGGGCGAGACCGGCTCGAGTTACTTCGCGGCGGGCGTGCGCGCGGTCGTCGGCATGGTGTTCGACTTCAAGAACGTGCCACTCGACGTGTTTGTCGAGGTCGCGCCGATCCTCGAGTGGCGGTTCGTCGGCAGCACCGAGAACAAGACGATCAGCCACGTCAACGTCACGCTCAACGGCGGCGTCGGCGTGCGCTACTACTTCTAGGAGAGCGGGAGCGCTATCAGCGCCGATCGCGGCTTCCGATCGCGAGTGTCCTGCGCTAGAACGGCTCGGTGGCGACGAAAGCGCGCAAGGGGAAGCCGGCGCCGAAGCTGGTGAAGGCGACGAAGCCAGGCGCTGCGAAACCGTCTGACAAGGGCAAGCTCGCGAAGGACGACAGCGCGGCTCGCGGCGATCGCAGCAAGCGCTTGCTCGACCTCGTGATGATCTTGCTGCGCGCGCGCACGCCGGTGACATATCGCGAGATCCGCGACCAGTTCTCGGCGTACCAGACGCTCAACATCGAAGCCGGCCTGCGCGCGTTCGAGCGCGACAAAGCCGACCTGCTCGACCTCGGCGTGCCGATCCGCTACGTCACGCCCGACGAGGACGACTCGCTCGAGGACGGCGGCTACGTGATCGACATGAAGCGGTTCAAGATGCCCGAGGTCCGGCTCACCGCCGACGAAATCTCGGCGCTCGTCCTTGCCGCCTCGGTCGCGCATGCGATGCCCGGCGGCACGTATCCG
>CAZDGY010000157.1:0-9780 GCA_964504685.1 uncultured Kofleriaceae bacterium
GCGGGACGTGACTCAGGACGATGCCTCCGACAGCCAGCTGATCGCGCGCTGCCGGAGCCGTGCGAGATCGCCCATGTCGATGCCGGTCGCGGTCGCGACCTGATCGATCGGGGTCTTGATGAGGTCCTCGGGCGAATGGATGTTCGCGCCGTGCAGCACGCCGAGCACGTCCTCGTCGACGCCGTCGAGCTCCATCAGCTGCTGATCGCCGGACATGTCCTTGCGACGTTCGGTCTCCTTGCGCACACCGTCGGCGCGACGACCGCCGCCACTCGACATGTACGCCTTCGCGCCGTCGATGATCTTGTGCGCGTTCTCCGGACCGTCGACGCCGGGCAACCCAGCGAGCTCCTCGACGTGGGCGCGAGCGAGCTCGCCGACCGACCGCCAGCCGAGCTTGAACAACGTCTCGGCATCGGCCGGGTTGAAGTCGGGCGCGATCGCCTGCGCGATCTGGTCCTTCGCGCGGCGCTCGAGCTCGTAGATCTTCGATTCGCTGTGGATGTCGATGCGCCAGCCCGTCAGCTGCGACGCGAGCCGCACGTTCTGACCCTTCTTGCCGATCGCGAGCGATAGCTTGTCGTCGGGGACGATCAGCTCCATGCGATGGCCCTCGGCGTCGATGATCACGCGGCGAACTTCCGCCGGCTGGATCGCGTTGCACACGAACCGCGCCGGATCGTCGTCGTACGGCACGATGTCGATCTTCTCGCCGCGCAGCTCTTGGACGACCGCTTGGACGCGGCTGCCCTTCATGCCGACGCACGCGCCGACCGGGTCGACGTCGCGATCACGCGATGACACGGCGATCTTCGCGCGCGCACCGGGCTCGCGAGCCGAGCTCTCGATCCGCACGATCTTCTCGTAGATCTCCGGCACCTCTTGCTCGAACAGCTTCTCGAGCAAGCCCTTGTGCGTGCGCGACAGGATGACCTGCGGGCCACGCGCGTTGCGATCGATATCGAGGCAGTACGCCTTGATCGTGTCGCCGACGCGATAGCTCTCACGCGGCACTTGCTCGCGCATCGGCAGGACCGCTTCGGCCTTGTCGACATCGACGACGAGCGCGCCGCGCTCGAACCGACGAACGACACCGCTGATGATCTCGCCCTTGCGATCCTTGAACTCGTTGTAGACGTTGTCGCGCTCGGCCTCGCGCACGCGCTGGTAGATGACCTGCTTCGCGGTCTGCGCCGCGATCCGGCCAAACTTCTTGCTCGCGTGCTTGAGGTCGATCAGATCGCCGAACTTCTCGTCTTGCTCGCGCGCGCGGTCGTCGTCTTCCGAGCGATAGAACACCTGGAACAACAGCTCGTCACCGAGCTCGGCTTCGAGCCCCGCGGTCGTCGCTTGCGCGACGGTGATCTCGCGACCTTCGATCGCGTCATCCTCTTCGACGACGTTGACGATCAAGAACAAGTCCACCGAACCGGTCTCGGCGTTGAACTTCGCTTCCATTTCGCGGTTCATGCCGAACGTGCGCTTCGCCGCGGTCAGGATCGCTTGCTCGAGCGCGCTGATCAGCACGGTCTTGTCGATCTTCTTGTCGCGGCCGACCTGGTCGAGAACCATGTCGAGTTTGGCGAGATTGGCGTCCATGGCTAACCCTGTTCCTTGTGCTTGGGCGGTTTCGGTTTCTGACTCGGTCGATGCCCGGGTTTGATCGGTTTTGGCTCTGGCGCGCCGACACCGCTGCGACCGCGCATGACCGCGTCCCAGTCGGGCACCAGCTTGGCGTGATCGATGTCGCCGAGCACGAGCTCGTAGCGCTGGCCGTCGCAGTCGATCGCGATGCGCTCGCTGCCCGCTGCTCCAGAGCCCGGCGTCACTCCGCGCAGCGTGCCGCGGAAGTTGCGGCGCTCGCCGGTCGCGGTCTGGACCGGAATCGCGAGCTGGATCTTTGCTTCGCTGCCGATGAAGTGCGCGAAGTGCGCGGCGGTGCGCAGCGGACGGTCGATACCGGGCGAGCTGACTTCGAGGCTGTACGCCTGCGGAATCGGGTCGTCGACATCGAGCACCGCGGACAGCTCGCGCGACAAGTCTTCGCACCGCGACAGATCGACACGATGTTCGGGCACGTCGCCGAGGTTCGCGTCCGCCGGGAGCGGCAGATCGACTTGAACTCGCAGCGTCCAACCGCCCTGCTCGAGCAGGAACCGAACGTCGACCAACTCGAGCCCGCCGGCTTGGCAGACTGGCTCGATGATCGAGATCAGGCGGGTTTGGAGGGGATTCCGGGACATTTGCGGGTGCGTTTGGGCGAAAAAAAAGGTGGCCGAGTGGCCACCTCACCGCGGGAGCGATTGAAGCTGGGAGGTTGCTACCATTCCCTCGAAGACATCGCAAGCTGTTTGCCGGTGCGCCGGAGACTCGCGGATCAGAAAACAGCGAACCGGGCGGCGAAGGCCAGTCTGGGGAGCTCAGAAGTGCATCGGCGCAAAATGCCTGGGGATTACTAGCTTCGAGTGCGGCGAGCAGCGGGCGACCTCGGCCGCGAAGGCCTCGAGGTCGGAATCCGGCTCGCTGTCGATCGGCGGCCCGGTGAAGTCGTCGAAGTGGGTCGCGATCACGACCGGCGGGTCGCCAAGCGTATGGAGAAGGCGACAGGTGTAGTCGTGGATCTTCTCGCGCAGCCCAGGAGCGACGAAGACGATCTCGGGGTGAAGGCCGGCGAGCTCTCGTGCGATGAAGTTCGCAGTGTCGAAGATGAGGATCTCGCGGCCAGCGATCCGCACGAGATACGCGAGCGTACTGCCTTCCGCGTAACCATCCGCGGGCATCGGCAACTCCGGGTGCTCGACGATCTCGCCGAGCAAATACGCCGCACCGATCTCGGAGTGCAGGCTCGGGATGACCCGGACCGAGACCCCTGACAGCTCGAGATCCTCGCCGCCTTTGACGGCGATCAGCTGATCCTCGGGCACGCCCGCCGCCCGACCGACGCGGATCGTGCTCGCGCTGCCGAGGAGCCGCGCGCCGGCGCGCAGTGCGACCGCCGGCGCGTCGAGCAAGTGATCGAAGTGTGAATGCCCGACCATGACGAGGTCCGCGCGCGACGGTGTGTGCGCCGCTCGTCCCCGATGTCGTCGCGATCCGCCGGACGCGAGAAGTAGGGATCGGCGAGCACCGTGTGGCCGTCGGCCTCGAGCTGCCAGCCGGCGACGCCGAGATAGGTCAACGTCAGCGGACGCGCCGCGGGTTTCGCGATCGCGGCCCCGCAGCCAGCGACGATCAGGAATGCGAGGCGGCGGAGCATGGGCCGGACCAACGCACGACGTCCGCGAGCTATTCACCCGACCCACGTGGGTCGTCGCGACGCGATCGCGCCCGTCGAGCGACCGTGCTAACACCATGGGATGACGTGGCAACTACGCGTGGCCGCCGTCCAGATGCGGTCGACCGAGGACCTCGGGGCGAATCTCACGACTTGTGGAGCGCTGACCGCCCAAGCCGCGGCCGATGGCGCCCAGCTCGTGGTGTTGCCCGAGTGCTTCTCGTTCCTGGGCAAAGGCGAAGGCGACAAGCTCGCGATCGCCGAGAACCTCGATCTGCGCACCGGCCCGGTGATGACGATGCTGCGCGAGGTCGCGACCAAGCACGGCGTCTGGATGATCGGCGGCGGCACGCCGGAGATCGTCCCCGGCGATCCTCTCCGCACGTTCAACACGGCGGTCGTCGTCGATCCCGGCGGCAACCTGGTCGCGCGCTATCGCAAGATCCACTTGTTCGATGTCGACATCCCGGGCGGCGCGACGCTCAAGGAATCCGACAGCACCGCGCCCGGCGAGGATCTGATCTCGCTCGATATCGGCGGAGCGCCGGTCGGCCTATCGATTTGCTACGATCTCCGGTTCCCGGAGCTGTATCGCAAGCTGGTCAAGGACATGGGCTCGCAGGTCCTGCTCGTGCCGGCGGCTTTCACCGCACACACCGGCGCCGCGCACTGGGAGCTGCTGTTGCGCGCGCGCGCGGTCGAGGATCAAGCGTGGGTCGTCGCGCCGGCGCAGTGGGGCCGTCACAACGCGAAGCGCGAGAGCTTCGGCCACACGCTGATCGCCGATCCGTGGGGCACGATCGTCGGCGAACGCACCGATGGCGACGGCGTCGTGATCGCGACGCTCGACGGCGAGACGGTCGCGAAGCGCCGGACTCAGATGCCCGCGCTCAAGCACGCCGTGCTCTGGCGCTGAACGGGTGCGACTGGTCCCCCAGCGGACCGTCCGGATCCGTATGCGGCTCGCCTGTCTCGCCTTCGCGCTCGGCTGCGGTCAGGCAGCTCCGCCACCGGCGAACGTAACGCCGGTCGCGCCGGTCACCGCGAATCGCTGCGGCCCTCCGTCGCCCGCGATCGGCAAGCTCGTCGCCTTGATCGATGCCGATGCCGACGAGCTGCACAACGACTACACACCGGCCGTGTTCCAGCTGATCGCGGCCGGTCGACCGGGCGCGTGCGCGGTCGCGGATCTACTCACCGCCTAGAGCTCGCAGACTCGACTCCACGCCGAGCGGGTGTTCGAGGGCGTGCTCGCTGGCGAACAAGGCTTCGTCAGCGGCCGCGGCTTCCACGACGAGTACGGCGAGCAGACGACGCGTCAGATCACGGCCGCGATCGGCTACGACTACAACGCTCCAACCGCGAAGAGCGCGGCCGCATGGCGGTATTGGCTCCAGCTCCCATCGCGCACCGTCGTCGATGGCCCGACGCGCGAGGCGATGAAAACCGCGCTCGATGCGGTTGGCTCGAAGCTGCACGCGTGCGGCGAGCCGGCGTTCGTCACGGTCAGCTTCGATCACTCGGGCCGGGTGTCGGCGATCTTCAACGAGGCGATCACCGACGCGACGTATCGCGCATGCCTGACCGCGGCGACCACCGCGATCCAGCTGCCGCCGTTTCACCGCGCGAGCGTATGGACGAAGTGGCCCTAGTGGCCCGAGTCCGACCCGGTCGCGTGCTCGGCGCGATACTTTTCGATCGCGTCTTTGGTCTGCTGCTCGGTCATGTCCGGCGTGAGATGCAGGTACTCGCGCCTGCCGCTGCCGGTCGCTGACCCGGCCGAGCCCGAGCCGGCGCTGCCGCTGCCGCTGCCGTTATCGAACTTCGAAAAGAACGTGCCGACCGCGTCGCCGCACGGCTTCGCGAACACGATGACTGCGATCAGCATGATCACGGTGAACGCGATGCGGAACAGGTCGGGGCCGCGCAACCGCATACCGCGCCCGCGCGGCAGCTTGACCACCGGTTCGTCGTCGGGCTCGGAGGGCTCGGGGCTCGGCTTAGCCGCGTCGGTCACGACGAGGATCTACCACGCCGGCGAGCTCACGACACGATCGCGAGGTCCGACAGCTCGAGCTCGGCGCTGCGCCTGCCCTGCCACGTCGATACGGTCGGCACGAACGCGAGGTCGACCCGTGCACCGACCTCGACTGGCCGATCGCCAAGCCGAAACCCGATCGCGGAACGCGACGACTGCTGATCGTCCTCGATGGTCAGCCGCAAGTGCGAGCCGTCGCCGACCCGGCGAACCGCGGTCACCTTCGCGTTGCGTGTGGCGAGCAGTGGCGCCGGATTGTCTTGACCGAACGGGCCGAGGTTCGCGAGCTCGGTCGCGAGACGCTCGTCGATCTCGCCGAGCCTGACTTCGGCATCGACGTCGGACGCGGTCTGGACCGGACCGGAGCCGAGCGCGAGTCGGCCGACTGCGCCGGACAACCTCTCGGCGAGTTGCGGCATCGCCGCGCGCTGGATCGTGAAGCCCGCCGCCGCCGCATGACCGCCGAAGCGATCCAAGCACGACGCCGCCTCGGCGAGCGCATCGTACAGATTGATGCCGCCGACCGTGCGCGCCGAGCCGCGGCCCAGGCCGGTCTGGGGATCGATGCCGACGACGAATGCCGGACGGTGAAACTTGTCGACCAGCTTCGCGGCCACGATGCCGACGACGCCCGACGGCCAGCCCTCGCCTGCAAGCACGATCGCCGGGCCGGGATCAGCGTCACCGAGCTGCGCGAGTGCCTCGGCCATCACCCGCTCCTGGAGCGTGCGGCGCTCGGCGTTCGCGACCTCGAGCGCCTGCGCGCAGCCTTCGGCGGATGCGGCGTCGGCGAGCAGCAGCGCGAGCGATGGTTCGGCGTCGCCGAGTCGGCCGGGCGCGTTGATCCGCGGCGCGATCTTCCACGCCACGGTGCGGGCATCGACCTCGCGATCGCTGTCGACGCCCGCAGCGGCGAGCAGAGCCGCAATGCCAGGGCGCACTCGACTTTGCAAGCGACGCAAGCCGAGCGACGTCAAGATCCGATTCTCGGCGGCGAGCGGCACGAGGTCGGCGATCGTGCCGAGCGCGACGAGGTCGAGCAGGTCGCGGACGTCGGGCTCGGGCCGCGTGCGAAAATGCCCGCGATCGCGCAGCTCGGTGCGCACCGAGCCGGCGACATAGAACGCGAGGCCGACCGAGGCCATGCCGCGAAACGGAAACGTCGAGTCGGCGCGAAACGGATTGACCAGCGCCGCTGCGGGATGCGCTACGCCCGCCGCCGGCACCGTGTGGTGATCGACGACGATGACCCGCACGCCGCGCTCGGCCGCTGCGCGGATCGAGTCGGCATCGCTCGTTCCGCAATCGCCGGTGATGATCAGCTTGCACCCGCGATCGCAGAAATCGAGCGCCGCGCCGAGCGTGAAGCCATAGCCCGCATCGCGTCGCGCGACCGCGACCACGACATCGCCCCCTGCTGCGCGCAAGAACGAAGCGAGCAGCGTCGCGGTCGTGATGCCGTCGACATCGTAGTCGCCGAACACGCCGATCCGTTCACCGCGCGTGATCGCATCGGCGATCAGCGGAACTGCGGTCGACAGGCCGGCGAGCCCGACCGGCGGGCGCAACGCGGCGAGACGTGGATCGATGAAGCCCTGAGCGTCGCGCGGCTCTCCGACGCCACGAGCGACGAGGCAGCGCGCGGTTACCGGCCGAACGCCGAGCGCGGTCGCGAGCCGACTGGCGGCGCGATCGTCGACCGAACGAACTCGAAGCTCCACGCTGCGCACGATAGGCGTGGGGTCTGACAGAACTGCGCGAGATCAAAGCGATCCCGGGATCGTGCCTCAGCCGACACCCTGGGCGGAGGGCCCCGTTTGCGGGGCGCGCTTGCGATACAGGTAGTGTCCAGCCGCCGTCCGCAGATCGGCCTCCGACCAACCGCGAAACCGGGGCGCGAGGTGCGACCGCGCGATCCCCGGCGCGCCGGCGAGCGCAGCCTTATCGTCGTCGACCCAACGGCGTTCGCCGGAGTGGGCGTCGTAGATCAGCCGGCGGACCGCGATGCGCTCGAGGCCAGCGCGCTCGAACGAGGCACTGACCTCGGCGGGCGCGAGTCGCGCGTGGAAGCCGAGGCGATGGCCGAGCACCGCGCGATAGACCGACTCGGGCCACGCGAGGTGCGCGAAGAACGCGATCCGGTTGTCGGCGTGATGTAGGTGGTCACGGTGGTCGTAAACGTGCGAGCTCACGCCGCCCGGCCGCAGTGCGCGCGCTTGGTCGGCGAGAAATGCGGCGAGCTCGGCCGGCGATTCGTGCTCGAGCGCGCCACCGGAGTGACACAGGTCGATCGAGTCGTCACGGATCGCGCTCGCTTCGCGCTCGCACCCCGCGCCAACCACAGCGAGCGCTTCGCCGATCGACAACCAGCGCACGCCTTCGATGACCCGGCGACGGGCGTCCGGCACCGCGCCGGCCGGCCATGCGGCGTCGAGTGCGCCGGCTCGCGCGCGATCGAGATAGCGCGGCAGCATCGCTTCGTCGCCGGTGAGCACCGCACCGCGTCCGGCCAGCATGAACGCGGCGAACGGCAGGAACGGCGTCGCGCCGGGGTCGTGCAACCACAGCGCTCGTCCTTCGAGCTCGATGCCGAATCGCCGCCACGTCGCGACGTAGCCCGGCCACACGCGCGCGAGCTTGTCGACATGGCTCGCGGCGGTGCCGAGGCCGTGGCCGCCGCGAGTCAGCGCGCGATACAGCGCCGCGCCGCCCGGGGCGCGACCGAAGCCGAGCTGGACCGCGCCCTTGGCGATCGCTTTGATCATGCGACCCGCTCGATCGCGACATCGGGCGGCAGCGCGTACGCGATCCGCCCGCGATTGTACGCCACCTCGTGATCGACGAGCAGCGCGCCATCGCTCGCGCGCGTGATCCGCCGGCGGATCCGATTCTCGCGCCAGATCGCGTCGTGGTGCTCCACGAACCGATGATCGACCTCGTAGACCTCGGCGCGGACGTCGATCGCCCGCTCGCTGCGCAGCTCGCCGACCAGCTCGCCGTGCTCCACGCCGAGGCGGAGCACGACCGGGATGTCGAGCGGATTGGCAAACCGCAGATCGGCCCAGTTGTAGAACACGGTCGCGCCGCAGCCGAACGGTACGCGGCGGTCGGAGTCTGCGAACAGATCGAGCGTATGGCGATGGCGCTCGACGATCGTCTGCGCGCCGATCAGCGCGAGGTAGTACAGCAAGTTCGCGACCTGACACGCGCCACCACCGACGCCTTCGGCGAGCGCCCCATCGTGCAGCTCGAGCCCCGCGGCAAAACCGCGGCGCAGCGACGGCCGGCCAACCGCGTGGTGATACGACAACACGCGACCCGGCGCGATCACGCGCCGATCGAGCCGCGCGGCCACTACCGCGACGTTGCGCTCTTTGCCCGTTTGCAGCCGCGGATCGCCGCTCGTGCCAGGCCGGTGCAACGGCGAGCTATGGCGTGCGAGCACGCAGTCCCAGGTCTCGCCACCGCGCGGCAACGCGAACCGCGGCGCCTCGACGAGCCAGCGCGGCCAGCGCCGAGCGCGCGCGAGCTCGACCCTCAACGCGCGGGGCACTAGCTCGCGGATCGCCACCATCGCGAGACTCTAACGCGCGACGGTGGTCGATTGTTCTATCGGCGAGCGACGGTCGCGCGGGGCAGCTCGTGCGCCTTGGCTCGCGCGTAGGCGCGGCGCCGCAGGACCACGATGATCTGGGCGAGCGCGACGCACACGCCGAACGGGATCGCGAACTCGAGCGACTCCGCGCTGAAATGGCTCGCTCCGCGCGTCGCGGCGAGCTGCGGCACGAGCGACAGCGCGCTGATCACGAGCCCGATGCCGCTGACCGCTAGCCAAATGACGCGATCGCGCTGGGACCGCTCGAAGTCCTCGGCCCAGCCGCGCGCGTCGTCCACGTTACTCCGCTGGGACCGGCGCCGGTGCACGCCGCTTCGGAGCCGGGCCCGAGTAGTAGCGCCGCGAGATGTACATGAAGATCGGCGCGGCCAAGAAGATCGACGAGTACGTACCGACGATGACACCGATGTTCATCGCGAACGCGAAGTTCCGCACCAGGCCAACGCCGAAGATGTTCATGATCAGCGTCGTGGCGAACACCGTCGACGACGTCAGGATCGTGCGCACGAGCATCTCGTTGATCGAGATATCGATGATCCGCTCGATCTTCTTGTCCTTGAGCTTTGCCTGATTCTCGCGGATGCGATCGAACACGATCACCGTGTCGTTGACCGAGTAACCCATCACGGTGAGTAGGCCGGCAACCGAGACCAGCGACACGTCGGTCCAGGTCACCGCGAACACGCCGACCACCATGACCGCGTCGTGGATCGTCGCGAATGCCGCGCCCGGGGCGAAGCGCAGGTCGAACCGGAACGCGAGGTACAGCATGATCAGGAAGATCGCGTAGACGATCGACTTCGCCGCGTCGTCGCGCAGCTTGTCGCCGGCCTTCGCGCCGACGCCGTAGCT
>CAZDGY010000158.1:0-6230 GCA_964504685.1 uncultured Kofleriaceae bacterium
CCCGGCCGCGATGGCGTGTGGACGCTCGCGCTCGACGAAGTCACCGAAGGCGCCGATGGCCTCAAATATCCGTTCAGCCAATACGCGCAGATCGGAGCTTCGCAGAGCGCGTTCGCCCGCCTCGCGTTGACCTACCATTTTGTCGACGGTCGGGTCTCCGCAGTCCGGCCTTCGGTGTTCGGCATGGCCGACGATCCGAAGCTGTGCGCGAAGCCGCCGTGCGACGTCGTCAACGCGACGCTCGCGAGCTTCGGCGAGGAATTCGCGATCACCGTCGCGCCGCCGTTCGACTACGACGGCGACGGCACGCCGGAGATCACGTTGCATCTCCTGCGCGGTGGGCTCGGCGAAGACCCGGGCGAAGACGCGTGGACCGTGTGGACGATCGCCGGCGGTAACGTCGTGAGCTATGCACCGCTCGCTCGCGCGGCGATCAGCAACGTGACCGATGCCGATGGCGATGACCGGCCCGACTTCCTGATCACCACGCCGTACGACCACGTGCTGCAGTTTCCGCATATGGACTGGTGCATGACGCAGCCGATGCAGCTGCCGTTACTGCTCCACTCGGTCGCGGGCGGCTCGTTCTCTACCGACGACGCCGCCGCGGTCGCGTATGCGCGCGAGACGTGCGCGCATTGGCTCGCGCTGCCGCTCACCGACGTTTCGACCGCCGAGGACGGCTATCGCTGGGCAGCGTGCCAGCGCATGGCGGGACACTCCGAGCCCGACGTGCTGCGCGCGTACGCAGCGGCGTGCCCGGTCGTGACGCCGAGCACCTGCGGCGGCCTCGCGCTGTGCACGAACGACGAGCTGTTCCGCACCGCAGCTGCGGTCGCGCCGCCGCTGCATATCAACTAGCGGCGCCGTCGAATCGACTATGGGTGGACGTGGTGCGGGCCGCGACCGCGCTCGGTCAATCGCGAACGCGGGCCGACCATTTCTGGCGCCGTGCAATGCGAGGTCGGCGCGAACCCGACTTTCTTGTTGGCGACGTCGATGACGGTCACGAACGCGCGCATGAACGCGTCGCCCATCGTCGCGTTGCCTTGGTCGCCACCGCCGAACACCGCGAGGCAGAACTGACCGCCGCCGGTGTCGTAGAAGTACGACGCCAGCGCGGACGCGCTGATCGTGATCGAGCCGCCGCCGACGCCGGAGAACGTCAGCGAGAGTTTCGGCAGCATCGCATCGACCGTCGCGGAGCTCGTGCCGGCCGACGCGGTGACGCATCCTGCGGTGCTCGAATTCGACGTCGTCGGATCGGTCAGGGTCTGGCCCGCGAACACCGACTTGAAAGCGGCGTTCGCGTTGAGATCCTTGATCAGCGCGGTCTCGGCGGCGCTCGGGATGTAGAACAAGCTCGTGCCGGTATCGACGACCGGGTTGTCGAAGGTCGCGGCGGATATGCCGAGGTTCGTGCCGCCGATCGCCATCGCGGTCATGTCGACCGAATAGAAGTCGGCGTTGACGCCGGTCGACAGCAGCGGCGTGTACTGCACCGGCGAGGCGACGTGGGTCTCGTCGTACCCGCCGAGCCACATCGTTCCGTCGGTCGGGCACAGCTCGAAGCCCATGACCTTGGCGACGCCCGCGGAGGTCACCGCGTCGAAGTACGCGGTCGTCCCGGGATCGAGGAGCGCAGCCGGTCCCATGCCGAAGATCCCCTGGTAGTCGTTGCCCGCGAAGAACTCCGGGTTCGTGCTCTGCGACGTGATGTCGACGAAGTCGAGCGGCACGTTCGGGGTGCCGTGGTCGAGCGCGACGGTGTCGGAGTAGATCGAGCCCGACCAGCCGCTGTTGTCGGCATACGACGCCTGATCCTTGTTGCCGGTCGCGCTCGCCGACGAGCCCGGTGCGTACAACGGCGACATCCCGCTGCACGTCGAGCATCCGGTACCGGCGATGCCCGTCACCGTCGAGCCGGTGTCGAGATCGAGCTTGAACGTCTTGCCGGAGGCGGTGAGCGCCGGCATGTAGAACTCGCCCTGATCGCCGCCGCTCGGGGTGGTCAGCGGGATCGAGTACACGCCATTCATCGGGCCGGTGGCATCCGGCGATGATGACGGGCTGTCGATCGGGATCGATCCGTCGCCGCCGGTGCGCCCGTCGTTGGGCGCGTGCGAGGCGTCGGGGTTGCCGCCCGGGTTGGAACCGGCGCTGCTGCATCCGGCGAACAAGCCACATGCGATGACGAACGCCGAACGAGTCATGGCGAGCACGCTAGCCGCGGTGGCGTGCGTTGTCGCTTTCACCGTCGAACAGGCGATGACACTGCGTGCGCAGAGTGTGCAAAACCGTCGTCCCCGGTCGCCACTCGAGATCTCCGGCGGGGCGTTTCGGAACAGCCCGACGTTCGCGACCCGATCGGGCAGGCCCGGCGGCGATGCCGTCGACCGCAGGCTGTTCTACGCTCGCGCCATGGACATCGCGATCATCGGCAGCGGCAACATTGGTGGAGGCCTCGGCAAAGCGTGGCGCAAGAAGGGGCACGCGGTCACGTTCGGCGCACGTGACGTCAAAGACGCCGAGCTCGTCTCGCTGTGCGCGGAGACCGGGGCGCGCGCGGCCGGCGTGCGCGAGGCAGTTGCGAGCGCATCGGTCGTCGCGCTCGCGATGCCCGCCAAAGTGATCGACGAGGTCATCGCAGCGGCGGACTGGCGCGGCAAGGTCGTGATCGATTGCACCAACGCGGTCGCGCCGGGGATGCAGCTCGTGTTCGGCCATACGACATCCGCGGCCGAGGAGCTCGCGAAGAAACTGCCCGACGCGCGAGTCTTCAAGTCGTTCAACGCGCAAGGCGCCGAGAACCTGGCCAATCCGGTCTACGGTGGGGTCCAGGCGACGAACTGGTTCTGCGGCGACGACGCCGAAGGCAAGCAGCTCGTCCGACAGCTCGTGGAAGACGTCGGGTTCGAGCCGATCGACGCCGGCGGGCTCGCGGCGGCGCGCCTGCTCGAGCCATTGATGCTGCTGTGGATCGCCACCTCGCGTGCACTCGGCACGCGAGACCTCGCGTTCAAGGTGCTGCGGCGCTGACTAGCTAGCCGAAGTTCTTCGTCGCGAAATTCCAGTTCACCAGCTTCCAGAACTCTTCGATGTACTTCGGCCGCGCGTTGCGGAAGTCGATGTAATACGCGTGCTCCCACACGTCGATCGTGAGGACGCAGGTCTTGCCCGATGCGAACGGAGTCTCGGCGTTCGACGTGGTCTCGATCGCGAGTGAGCCGTCGCCACCCTTGACGAGCCACGCCCAGCCCGAGCCGAACTGCGCCGCCGCGGCGTCGCTGAACTTCTTCTTGAAGTCGGCGAAGTTGCCGAACGACTTGTCGATCGCGGCCTTGATGTTGCCGGTTGGCTCGCCGCCGGCCTTCGGCGCGAGCGAGTGCCAGTAGAACGTGTGGTTCCACACCTGCGCCGCGTTGTTGAAGATCTTCTTCTCGCTCGCCTGACCGTTCGTCGCCTTGACGATATCTTCGAGCGACATGCTCTCGTATTTCGTGCCGGGCACGAGGGTGTTCAGGTTGTTGACGTACGCTTGATGATGCTTGCCGTAGTGATAGTCGATCGTCTCCGGCGAGATCGTGGGAGACAACGCGTCCTTCGCGTACGGGAGCTCGGGCAGGGTGAAAGCCATGGTGGGATCCTTTCTTTCTTGCTGCGGTTGTACCGTCGCCGGGCTGCGCCGACGAGTCGGGAGCGGCGTAAAGTAAGGTGTGCTCGGCCCCCTAGATCATGTCGGCGCTGCGGTCGGCTACTTAGCTACCGCCCGCCGCCAACATGCGAGCGACTTGCTAACCGCCGAGCAGCTCGCGTGGCATGCCACGCTACCGGCGGGGCTGACGCTCGACTGGATCGGCACCGCCGGGTTTCGACTCGAATACCAAGGTGTCGTCTTGTGGATCGACCCCTACGTGACCCGGCTGCCGCTTGGCGACCTCGTGCGCCGGAGAGTCGTGCCCGCGTCGAATAGTGCGGTCGATCGCTGGATCGATCGCGCCGACGCCGTGCTGGTGGGCCACACCCACTTCGACCACGCGCTCGACGTGCCGGCGATCGCGCATAAGTTCGGCTGCCCGGTCTACGGCTCGCGCTCGCTCGAGCACTTGATGAGCTTGCACGGGCTCGCCGAGCGCGCGGTCGTCGTCGATCCGCATCACGACTACGAGGTCGGACCGTTTCGGTTTCACTTCGTGCCGAGCGTGCACTCGAAGCTCCAGCTCGGCTTGGGCATCCCGTACTCCGGCGAGCTGACGTGCGATCACGTCGACGAGCTCAACCCGCAGGCGTATCGCTGCGGCCAAGTCTGGGGCCTGCACATCGCGGTCGCAGGCGTGACGTTCTATCACCAAGGCTCCGCCGACCTGCTCGAGGACGAGATTCGCGATCGCGGCGTCGACTTCTTCTTGTGCGGCATCTCGGGACGACGGTTCACGCGCAACTACGTCGAGCGGATCGTGCGTGCGCTCGAGCCGCACGCGATCGTGCCGACTCACTACGACGACTTCTTTCGCCCGCTCGGCGACCCGCCGAAGTTCTCGTTCAACGTCAACTTGACTGGATTCTGTGACGACGTGCACCGCGCCTCGCGCGAGCCCGAGATCCACGTGATGAGCATCGGTGCGAAGTGACCGAGCTCGAGCGCGTTCGAGCACTGCGCGAGGCCGGCCAGCACGCCGAGCATCTCGCTGCGGCGCGTGCTCTGGTGACGGATGCGCCAGGCGATCAGAGCGCGCAACTCGAGGCCGCATTCGCCCACGATCGCGCCGACCTCGAGCACGACGCGATCCGGTTCTACGACGAGGCCTATCGCCTCGGCGTGCCGGACAGTTACCGCCGGCGATTCACGGTCGGCTATGGCTCGACGCTGCGCAACGTCGGACGCATCGCCGATGCGGCCGCGATCCTCACCGAGGCGCTCGCGCGAGATGCCGGCTATCCCGCGTACGCGGCGTTCCTGGCGCTCGCTCTGCTCGACGCCGGTCAGCCGCGCGCTGCGCTTGCTGCCATGCTCCGCTGCGCGCTCGACGCCGCGCGGCCCGGCGTGTTCGAAGGCTACGAGCGCGCGCTGGCCGAGTACCGTCGCGAGCTACTCGGGTGAAGGCGGCGAGAATCGCATGGCTAGTGAGCCTGTCGTGCTCGGGCTCGACGATGCCGGTGCAACGCAACGCGGTCCCGGCTCCTCGCGCTCCGCTAGCGATTCCGTGCCCCCAGGGCGAGGCGCTCACGCCGATCGCGCGCGCAGCGTTTGGTGCGCCGACCACCGCATCGGTCGCCTCGGTGACATGCACCGCGCTACACAATCGCGCCGGCGCGAGATGGATCGTCGATGGCTACATCGAGCACGCGAGCGAGCTCGAGCGGCACGTCGGTGTCGTAGCGGCGAGCGATGGCCGCGTGTTGTCGACCGCCGATCTCGACGGCGACGGCGACGACGAGCTGCTCGTGTGGCAAGAAGAGCTCGGCGACAATTCGTTGCACGGAGAGCTGCACGTTCGGGTGTTGCAGCGCGACCGGCTCGTCGACATCGCGCGCCTGCCGATCGCCGACACTCGGGGTGGCGTCCCCGACGTGCCGGAGCCGTTCGCACAGTGCCGCGCGCAGCATCGCGTGATCGAGGGTCCTCATGCGACCAAGCGGATCGAGCTGATGGGCGAGGGCGACTTGACTGGATCGGACTGCCCCGAGCCCGGACGACATGTTTATGGCTTCGCGAACCAGGCGTTCAGCGAGGTCGAGCGCTGAGCCCGAGCCAGTCCGACAGCGCGGTCGCGCGCTCGTCGGGAACATCGACGCCGACCTCGCAGCTCGCCTCCGCCGGGCCGTGCCAATCCGAGCCGCCGGTGCAAACGAGGCCGAGCTCGTCGGCGATCGTCGTCCAGCGCGCTCGCTCGCGCGCGTCGTAGTTGCCGTAGAACGCCTCGACGCCGTCGAGCCCATCGCCGCGGTACTTGCGCAGCATCGCCTCGCCGCGGCGGTCATAGAGATGCGGGTGCGCGAGCGAAAGCGCGGCGCCGGCGGCGCGGCCGAGCGCGAGTGCGTCGGGCAGAGACAACGCGCGGTGCGGAACGTCGACCGGCCCACCGTCATAGAGGTAGCGTGCGAACGCGTCTTTGAGCGAGCTCGCCGCGCCCGCCGCGACCATCGCCTTCGCGAGATCGGGCCGACCGACCGCGCGCGTCGCCGCGACCGCGAGCAGTGGCTCGACGTCGATCCGGATGCCGCGCTGT
>CAZDGY010000158.1:6240-9754 GCA_964504685.1 uncultured Kofleriaceae bacterium
CGAGGTCGGCGGCAGCCGCGCGCTGTTCGAGCTTGGCTGCCATCACCCGCAGCCGGTTGCGCCGCGCTTCGAGCAGCTCGCCGAGCCGAGCTTCGAGCACGCTCCAGTCGCCGCCGCGATCGTAAGCGAGCACATGAATCGTACGTCGTGTTTCCGGATCGTCACATGACAGCTCGACGGCGCGCAGCGAGGATCCATCCGCTCGCGCGGCCAGCGTCGATCCCGCGCAGGTGTCGTGATCGGTCAGCGCGAAGACGGCAACGCCGCGCGCGTCGGCCCGATTGGCTACCTGGGCCGGCGGTTCGCTACCGTCCGAGCAGGTGGAGTGGCAATGCAGCTCGAATCGCACGTCGCACCCTATCGCGATCGATATCCATGCGACAGTCCGACCTCATCGGCGTCTAAAGCCAATCCTATGAATACGAGAACGATCGTCCTATTCGCGACCGCACTGTTCAGCTCTGCGGTCGCCGCCGCGGATCCCGTCGATGAGCCGAAGGCATGGGTCGGCTTTCAAGCGGAGATCAATCCGGCCGGCACGATCAACACATCTGGCAGCGCGTTCGGTATCGTTGGTCCCGACGAGAGCTTCGGAACGCAGTTCGCCTACGGGCTCGGGCTCGACTTCGACTATCAGGTCATGCCGCTGCTCGCGATCGGCTTCGCGCCGCGTGTGCTGTTCAACGTGATCCCGAACGACAGCGACAGCGACACCCAGCAGTTACTGGATCTCCGGCTGCGCGTAGCGGTCGGCAAAGAGGTCATTCCTAAGCTGCGGCTCTACGGCATCCTCACGACGGGCTGGGGGATCACGCTCGGCGGCAAGAACGACGTGTTTGTCCAAGGCGACAACTTCAACGGCTTCACGATCGGCTTCGGCGGCGGCGCGAGCTACGCGATCACGCCGACGCTGCGGTTGTTCGGCGAGGCGACCTACGAGTTCGGGTTCGAGAATAACAACGGCGACAACGTCAACCTCGGCGAGCACATCCAGTTCCTCGATCTCGCGTTCGGCGTCGCTGCTGGCATCGGCGGCTGACGTGTCGCTTGCCGCGCGTGCCCGCCGCTGGCTCGCCGGCAGCGATCGCACCGACCGCGGCGGCTTGCCGATCGCCGAGCTGCTCGCACCGCTGCCGCTCGTCGCGATCGCGGTGCTCGTGCTCAACGATCGCGTGCTCAAAGGCTCGGCCGCGCCCGGTTGGTTGACCGGAAAGCTCAGCGACGTCGTCGGGCTGTTCGCGTTTCCGCTGATCGTGACCGCCGCGGCGGATCTCGCGCTGTATCTCGCCGCCAAGCTCGGGGCGCCGGTCGACTTCACGTTGCGGCGGTGGAAGCTCGCGGCCGCGTGCGTGGCGACCGCGGGCGTGTTCACCGCGATGAAGCTGTGGCCCGATGCGGCTCGCGGAGTGGCGCGCGCGTGGTCGCTGCTCGCGGGCGAGAGCCACGTGGTCGCGGACCCGACCGATCTCCTCGCATTGGTCGCGCTCGTCGCTGCATGGTTCTACGGCCGCGCGGCGATCGCACGGGGCGCGTACGGCCGACTCGAGCTCGCCGGTCGTCGTCATCGCGCGGGCACGCCTCTCGCGGCGCCGTTTGGCGATGCCGCGGCCTGCGGTGGCGACCCGACGATCGTGCGCGAGCTCGACACCGCGATCGCGGCGTGGCTCGGCGGCGGCCCGTCGGAACCGGTCGACGATGCGCTCGCGCGGCTACGGTGTATGGTCGGTCCGTCATGGCCGACAGCTTGATCGCCATTCGAGATCGTCGCGAGCAAGTGATCGCGAGGATCTCGGACTGCTACGCGGCCGACGTGCTCGATGTCGACGAGCTCGAGCGCCGACTCGACGCCGCGCACAACGCGAGCTCGCTTGCCGAGCTCGACACGCTCGTGGCGGACTTGGCGGCGCCGTCCGCGTCCACCGCGCTCGTACCGGTCGCAGCCAGCGCGCTCGCGATCGACGATCCGAGTCGACCTGCGACCAAGAAGCTCAGCGTCATCATGAGCACGGTCGAGCGCCGCGGTCGATGGACGGTGCCCAAGGCGACGACGCTGCGCGTATTCTGGGGCAACGCCGAGCTCGATTTTCGCGACGCATCGATCGGGCCGGGCGTCACCACGATCGACATCAGCGTCACGATGGGGAACCTCGAGATCGTCGTGCCCCCGCAGCTCGCCGTGGACGTCGATGTCTCGTCGTTCATGGGCTCGGTCGAGGAGAAGCATCGCGTCCCGCCTGATCCGGATCCGGCGCGCCCGATCTTGCGGATTACCGGCGCCGTGCGGCTCGGCAACCTAGAGATCGTCACGCGCCTGCAGGGCGAGACGGGGCGAGATGCACGGCGACGCGAGCGTCAGGAGCGCCGCCAATTGCGAAGAGCTCGTCGGAGAGAGCGCCGCGAGCTGCGAGCCGGCGGCCATTCGCTCCCGCCCGGACGTAGTGAGATGTAGGCGCGCTCGCAGTCGCGGTCATAGCGCCGCCTCTGCTAGACTTTCGTAACGGATGGGAATACCAGGCGCCCTGCCACAGCAGCGCCTCGGTCGCTACGAGCTACTCGCTCGGCTCGCGACCGGTGGGATGGGTGAGATCTTCCTGGCGCGTCTCGAAGGCGCCGCCGGGTTCGAAAAGCTTTACGTCGTAAAGCGGATCCTTCCGCACCTCGCCGACGACGCGCGGTTCCGCCAGATGCTGATCGCGGAGGCGCGGATCGCGGCGAAGATGTCGCACGCGAACATCTGTCAGGTCTACGAGCTCGGCGAGACCGATGGCCAGCTCTACATCGTGATGGAGTACCTCGAAGGCATCACGATGCTGCCGCTGCTCCGCAAGGCATCGAAGGAAGCGACGCCACTCGATTTCGGCTTTGTCGCCGGCCTGCTCCAGCAGACGTGCGATGCGCTGCACTACGCGCACGAGCTCAAAGATCGCGACGGCGAGGGCATGGGGCTCGTCCACCGCGACGTGTCGCCGTCGAACATCTTTCTGACCGAATCGGGCGTCGCCAAGATCCTCGACTTCGGTATCGCGAAAGCGCGCGGCGCGTCGACGAACACGCAAGAGGGCACGGTCAAAGGCAAGTACGCGTACATGGCGCCGGAGCAGTTGCGCGGCGGCGCGATCGATCGCCGGGTGGACGTGTTCGCACTCGGCGTCGTGATGTACGAGATGATCGCGCTGCGCCGGCTGTTCCAGCGCAAGACCGACTACCTGACGTTCCGCGCGGTGATGGAGCAGCCAATTCCGGATATTCGCCGGTATCGCGCCGACTGCCCGGATTCGTTGGCGGAGGCGTTGGCTCGCGCACTCGATCGCGATCCGACGCAGCGCTACGAGAATGCGCGCCAGCTCGGCACCGCGATGCTCGACGCGTTCGGCACGGTCAAGCGTCCTTGGGGCCAAGGCGAGATCAGCGACTTCGTGCGAGCGAACTTCGCCGACGACATCGGCAAGCGCAGCAAGCAAGTGCAGAGCGTGGTGCATCGCACGAAGTCCGGCGCCGACGCGCGCTCGACGAT
>CAZDGY010000159.1:0-1475 GCA_964504685.1 uncultured Kofleriaceae bacterium
AGCATCGTGTCGTCGATCTCCATCACCGCGCCGCGTGCCGAGCATTCGGTCGCCATGTTCGCGAGCGTCGCGCGCTCATCGGGCGACAGCGTGAATAGGCCATCGCCGCCGAACTCCATCACGCGGTTGAGCGTCTGTTCGCGCTTCGCGAACGTGGCGAGGATGTGGAGCATCACGTCTTTCGCGGTGACGCCGGCGGGCAGCGCGCCGGTCAGCTCGAACCGGATCGATTCGGGCACGACGATCGGCGTGAAGCCCCAGTGGATGAGCGCGGCGTATTCGGTCGAGCCGACGCCCCACGCCAGCGCGCCCGACGCGCCGCCCATGCACGTGTGCGAATCGGTCGCTTGCACGAAGTCGCCGGGATCGATGAGCTGCTCGCGCGCGACCTGATGGCAGATGCCGGGCGAGACTCCGTCCTTCGCGCCGAAGTTGCGGACGCCGGTGCGCGCGGCGAACGCGTTCTGGGCGACGCGTAGCGTCTCGATCTTGTCGGCGAACTTCGCCATCGCCGGCACGCCGGTCGCGTAGATCAAGTGATCTTCGAACACCGCGAACTTCGACGGGTCCACGACCTTGTAGTCGGGGCCGTACTCGTCGGCGAGGAACTTGTCGACTTGTGCGGTCGTGAACTCGTGCGAGTAGCCGGCATCGACCTTGACGAGCACCGCATCGCCCGGCTTGACGTACGCGCCGTCGCCGACCAGCTTGCTCGCGAGGATCTGCTCGGTGATCGTCATCGGCCGCGCGGTCGTGCCGGTCGGTGGCACCGTGATTTCGCCCTTGGCGAGCCGCGCACAGAACGGCAGTAGGCCGCCGCTCTCGATGATCAGCGCGGTCATCGCGTCGTGGCCGCGGGTGAACTCGGCGAACGGGATCGCTTCGCCCGCCTCGAGCCGGCGCAACATCGCGTGATCGCCCATCAGCTGGCCGATGTTGATGTTGTTGCGCGCGTGGATCGGCGCGAACGATGAGGCGATCGCGAGTCGGCTGCCGGAGAACACCTCGGCCTGCGCCGCGTGCTCGCGACTCGAGCCGACGCCTTTTTGCGCGCCCGAGACGATCACCTCGAAGCCGCCTTCACTCAGCGCGCCGGGCGGTATCACGCGTTGGCCGTCGACAATCACGCCGGCGTACGCGTTCGCCGCGATCGCTTTCGGGTCGTAGTCGAAGCACACCCACGCAGGCGTCATCGCGTCGGTGTTGATGTCGTCCATCAGCTCGTCGACCGACAGCCCGGCCATCGTCAGCGTCAGCGCGCCGGTGAGCTGAGCGCGGATCCGCTCGGGATCCTTCGTCAGATAGAGCACGCGCTTGCCGGGCCGGAGCTTGAAATCCGAGAGACTGCGGGCCACGGGGGAACCGTACCACTACATCCGACGGTCACGGCTCGCCCGGGGCCGGCAGCATTAGAACGGCGTGGTCACCTTCCCCGAGCCAGAACCAGCGGTGGGCGTGGGCGTGGGCGTTGGCGT
>CAZDGY010000159.1:1575-9747 GCA_964504685.1 uncultured Kofleriaceae bacterium
GGCGTTGGCGTTGGCGCCACCACCGGCGGCGCCTTCGGCGGGTGCCGCGGTGGATGCTGGATCCTCACAGTTTGTGGCGTCGGGGCCGGCGGGGTCGCGGGCGGCGGCCGCGTAGGAATCGGTGCCGGTGTTGGTGCCACTGTTGGCACGGGCGTGGACGTGGGCGCCGGAGTGGGCGTGAGCACCGGAGCGGGCGCCACCGGTGCAGCGCCCGGGGCTGGCGCCGCTTCGACCGCCGGCTTGTCACTGCTCGCGCCGCGATCGCCGACCAACGTGAACGCTACCGCCGCGATGCTCGCTACCGCCGCGACGGCGAGAGCGATGATCGGCCAGCGCCGTTTCGACCCGGCGGCGCCCATCTTCGGCAACGACGTCGCGGCGACCGTGTCGGAGTTGACCATCCGCTCGACTTCGGTCGAGGTCGCGCGCTTGCGGTTGTCGAGCCCGGACATCACCATCGACGGAAACGGTGTCACGCCCGACGCGGCGTCCCACGGTTGCGGCGTCTGCCGGTTGACGACCGATTGTTCGAGCGCTTCGCGCAGCTCGACCGCGTTCTGGTAGCGATCGCTCGGCTCTTTCGCGAGCACCTTGCCGATCACCAGCGCGAGCGCCGGTGGCACGCCGGTCATCGGCGGTGCGGGGTCGTTAGCGTGCATCGCGATCAGCTCGTGCGGCGAAGTCGACTCGAACGGCAGCCGACCCGATCCGATCAGGTACAGCACGCAGCCGAGCGAATATAGATCGGCGCGACCGTCGCACGACTCGCCGCGCGCGAGCTCGGGCGGCATGAACGCAGGTGTACCGAGCAGCGCGCCGGCATTCGTCATCGTGGTCAGCGCGGAGTCCTGGGCGAGTGACTTCGCGAGCCCGAAGTCGAGCACCTTGACGAGATCGCGCCCGCGATCGAGCAGCATGATGTTCGCCGGCTTGAGATCACGGTGCACGATCGACAGCGCGTGCGCGCCCTCGAGCGCGTCGCACACCTGCATGCCGATCCGCACGACGCGTTCCGGCTTGAGCACGCCCTCGGCCTTGAACACCTGGTCGAGTGTGCGACCGGTGACTAGCTCCATGACGAGATAGAACATCCCGTCCTCGGTCTGGCCGAACTCGTGAACTCCGACCGCGTTCGGGTGCGATAGTCGGCTCGCGAGTCGCGCCTCGCGCGAGAACCGCTTGATCGCGTCGGTGGCGTTCATCGCGTTGCCGCTCACGACCTTGATCGCGACTTCTCGCCCGACCGAGTGCTGCGAGCCGCGATAGACCGCGCCCATGCCGCCCTGGCCGAGCTTCTCGAGGATCGTGAACTTGCCGTCGAGCTCGCGGCCGATCAGCGGATCGATGCCGATGGCGAGCCGAAACAGCTTTGTACCGTCGTCAGGGCAGCGGTCGCCCGACTCGAACGTCTTCTCGCACACGGGGCAGAACAACTCCCCGGGCGGCGCCGAGTCGGCGGTCGCGTCGGTCGTCATCGCGCCCGTCGAGGGTAACACGCTGTCCCAACGGGCGCCCGCGCGTTGTCCCTTCGCTCTGCCGCCAGAACGGCGTTATGAACCGCAAATGCGCGCTCCTTACATCGGCCTCCATGTCGCGACCTCGGGCCGGCGCGCGACCGCCGCCGACATCATCGCGAGCGTGCAGCGCGAGGTCGCCAGCGGCGCATTGCCTGCGGGCAGCCGCTTGCCGCCGGTGCGAGCGCTCGAACGTCAACTCGGCCTGTCGAAGAACACCGCGCAGGCCGCCTACGACGAGCTCGTAGCGCGAGGGGTGCTCGAGGCGCGTCCGCGGGAAGGTGTGTTCGTGCTCGCGCGGGGTGAGATCGCGGCCCACGCGCCGGTGATCGCGCCGCCGCTACCGGTGTTCGTACCGCCGCCGCTCGGCCAGCCCGAGATCGCGCCGCGCGGCACGATCGCGCTATCGACCGTCTTCATCGATCCGGATATGCTGCCGACCGAACGGATCGCCGAGTGCGCGCGCTCGGTGCTGCGCGAACGGATGCCGGAGCAGTACGACACCCAGGGCTATCGCCCGCTGCGCGAGGCGATCGCGGCGCGGCTCGAACGGCGCGGGCTCGATGTCGCTGCCGACGAGATCGTGATCACGACCGGCTCGCAGCAATCACTCGACATCGTCGCGCGGTCGCTCGCGCACAAGCGGATCGCGGTCGAGTCGCCGGTCTATGCGTACGCGTCGTTGTTGTTTCAAAGCATGGGCCACGAGCTGGTCGGGCTGCGGTTGGATCCGTTTTCCGGCGGGCTGGACCTCGCGGCCTGGGATCGCGCGCTCGCGACCAAGCCGGCGCTCGCGTACTTGATCCCGAGCTTCCAGAACCCGACCGGCTACTCGTATACGAGCGCCGAGCTGCACGGCGTGCTCGAGCTGTGCCGGCGCCATGGTGTCGCGATCCTCGAGGACGATTGGGGCTCGGACATGCTGTCCGACGGCGAATACCGACCGATGTTGCGGATGCTCGGCGGCAAGGACGTGCTGTACGTCAACTCGTTCACGAAGAAGCTGCTGCCGTCGCTGCGCATCGGTTTCGTCGCCGCGGCGCCGCCGCTCGTGCCGACGCTGGTCGCGATGAAGCGGTTGTCGACGCTCGGCAACCCGTGGCTGACCGAGGCGATCGTCGCCGAGTTTCTCGACCGCGGTTACTACGACACCCATCTCCAGACGCTGCAGCGCGCGCTCGACGGTCGTTACGCCGCGTGCTTGCAAGCGCTCGACGAGCTGATGCCCGAGGGCGTGCGGTGGACGCGGCCGGGCGGCGGTCCGACGTTGTGGCTCGAGTTGCCGCGCTCGATCGACCTCGCCAGGCTCGAAGCCGACCTCGCGCGGCGCGGCATTCACGTCTCGAACACCAGCGCCGCGTTTCTCGGTACACCACATCTGCACGGCTTTCGCGTCGCGTACGCGTACCTCGCCGAGGACGTGATGCGTCGCGCCCTGACGATCGTCGGCGAGCTCGTGCGCGCTCAGATCGCACAGAGGTAGGGCGCGAGCACGGACATCGGCGGGTTGCCCTGACATTGCAGCAACGGCTCGATCCCACACGATCCTCCGCAGTCGACGCCCTCTTCGTCGCCATCTTGGATGCAGTCGAAGCAATTGAACGGCACGGTCGAGCACGTGCCGGTCGCTGCGATGCCGTCGGTCTCGCCGGGGCACGCCCAACCTTCGCAGTCGGCGAGCCCTTCGCACGCTTGGCCGTCGACGCATTGAAAGTACGGGTCACACGCGCCACCGCAATCGACCGCCGGCTCGTCACCATCCTTGATGCCGTCGTAGCAGGTGATCGGCGGCGCGCAGCTTCCGGCCAGCGCATCGCACATGCCACTCGCGCAATCGGAGTCCGCGCTACAGGCTTCGGCGGTGCACTGCAGGCACGAGCCGCCGCAGTCGACGCCCGCCGTCTCGTCGCCGTCGTAGATCCCGTCGGAGCAGGTCGCAGGGAGCGCGCGAATGCACGCGCCGTTCGTGCACGCGCCGCTCGAACAATCGGCGTCGGCGATGCAGCTCTTACCGGTATCGCACGCCGCGCACGTGCCGCCACCGGATGCGCCGCCGCAGTCGATGTCGGTCTCGGTGCCGTCTTGGACGCCGTTGTTACAGTCGCCGGCATTCATCGGTGGCGTCATCGAGCCATCGGTCGGATAGATCTGCTGCCCGGTGTCGAACAGCTGGTTGCCGGGCTCGTCGATCCCGGCGAGCGTCTTGTCGAGGACGGTCAGGTTCGCCCAGTAGTGACCGGTGAAACCCGCGGTCACCGCCCACGGCGAGCTCTGCGCCGGATAGTCGAACGCGACGTAGGGTTCGACGCTGAACCCGACCGCGCCGCCGGCCCCGAGACCGAGCAAGTGGATGCCGCCGTAGAGGCCGAGCTCGGTGCCCGCGCTGACGTAGACCTTCGCGTGGGCTTGGACGTCGGTGGTGAGCGATGGCGCCATCGGCTGCCAGCTCGCGGTCGCATCGCCCTGCTGTTGCCACGCGCCATCCGAGTACGAAAGGCCGTAGCTGATGTTGCTCGTCGTGGATGCGCCCATCGACACGGTTGCCTGACCCTCGGCCGAGATGTCGATGCCCGCCTTCACGATCAGCTTCGCCTGCGCCGAGATCGGGACCGGCCCGATCGGAGGTAGCGGCACGTCGAACTCGGGCGATTCCCACAGCGTGACCTCGAACTGCTTGCTCAGCGCCTTCTCGGCGTTCACGACGAGCTCGAGGTCGGCGGTGATCTGGCCGCTCGCGATCGCATGGAAGCTCGTGCCGCCGTCGAGAGTGATCCCGACGTCGAGTGAAGGCGACAGCTGGATGCTGCCCTTGCCGATCTTCACGCTGAGCCCGAGAGCCTCGTCGGAGTAGATCTGCTTGCCATCGAGTGGAATGTTGAACGTCGTGGTCGCGGTGCCGTCGGTCGCATGGACGCCGGGCCAGGTACGCGCCATCGCGCCGAGCGTCGCGAAGTCGACCGTGGCGTGAGTCTCGCCCGATTCGACGACGTCGGTGAGCGCCGCTTGCTCTGTCATCAGTGTCAGCGTGCCGTTTGCGTCTTGCACGTCCATGACGGTGCGCAGGTAGCCATCTTGCCAATCCGAGATCAGCACCGTCCCCGGTGCGACGCCTGCGAGGTCATCGTTGCCATCGCGCGGGAACAGCAGCGAATCGGACTTGACCGTCGCTTGTTTCGCCACGTCTCCGAGCGGCTTCGCGTTCGAAGAGATCTTGGTGGTGACGCTACCCGTGCAAGCGGTGAGCAAGAGGGCTAGTGGGACGGTTCGCATGTCCCCAGGTAGTGGTCGGATCCGATTTGTCGCAGCGAAAGTTGCGATCGCCTACTTCGCGAGGCGCAGCGCGGACATGGGACGCAACGTTTGAACGCACCGACCGCTAGTGCTACCGCTGACGCGTGCGCTCTGTGGCGATCGCGATCGTATGTGCCTATGCCGCAACGGCGGCGGCGCAGGCTCCGCCGGTGCGCGCGATCGGGGTCGGCGAGCACTTCGCGTGCGCGCTGCTCGAGTCCGGCGATGTGCGCTGTTGGGGCAACGGCAACCCGAAGCCGACGTCGATCGGGCTGTCCGGACTCACTGCGCTCGGCGTGGGGCCCGAGCACGCGTGCGCGGCCCGGCACGACGGCGTCTGGTGCTGGGGCGGCAATCGCGACGGCAAGCTCGGCGACGGCACGACGACCGATCGCGCGACGCCGGTGAAGATCTCGACGCTGGCCGATATCGTGGAGCTCGTCGCGGCCGAGCACATGACCTGCGCGCGCACCGCCGCCGGCGCGGTCTACTGCTGGGGCAATGCGGACTGCGTCGGGCACCGCACCGGCTCGTCGCTGACACCCGGCCGGGTAGCGCTGCCGCCTGCGACGCGACTGGTCGCGGGTGACGCGACGACGTGTGCGTTCCTGGATCACGCGCCGCCGCGGTGCTGGGGCTTCTACAACGCCGGCTTGCTCGGCGATCGCTCGGGCCCCGAGATCGAGCCGGTCGCATCGCCGGTCCTCGCGCATGCCGACGCGCTCGCGATCGGTGATCGGCACGCGTGCATCGCCCAGAGCGGCTCGGTGTGGTGCGCCGGCGAGGATCAATTCGGCCAACTCGGCGATCAGTGGGTCCCCGACGGCGCGCAGTGTTTCGGCGCTGACAAGACGATCACGTGTCGCTGGCGGGACCCGGTTCGCGCGACGCCTGTGCCGAGCATTCCGCCGCCGGGAGACCCGCCGACTCCGCCGCAGCCGCCGCTAAGCGAGAAGCAATTCGCTCCGCGCCTCGGGTACACCGCCGCCAAGCTCGAACCGCGCGCGAAACCGACCGGGCTTGCCGCGGGCAACGGCAGGACTTGCGCGATCACGGCGGACTCGACCGTGCTGTGCTGGGGCCAGTGGTATCTCGACGACTGGGCGCATCACATCCCGCACGAGATCGCTGGAACGAAAGGCGCGGTCGCTGTCGCGGTCACCGAGTACTTCGGTTGTGCGTTGCTCGCCGATCACTCGGTGCGCTGTTGGGGCTCCAACGAATCGGGCGAGCTCGGCAACGGGTCGATCGCGACGAGCTTGATGCCATCGAACACCGCCGAGCCGGTGCGCTGGTGATCGTCAGCAGAGCTGATGCAAGCTGATCGACAGTTGGCTACGCACGAGCCGGATGATGCTGTCGACCTCGGTCGCCGGCAGACCGCCGCTCGCGATCAAGCGCGCGCGGGTTGCGCTGACGATCTCGAGCCGCGCTCCGGCGACCCAGCGCGCTGCCGTCGCGCGATTGATCCGGTACAGCGCACCGAGTTGATCGATCGTGAGACCGTCGATGTGGTACTGGCGCAACAACGCGCGCTGACGCTCCGAGAGTCCGCCCAACGCGGCCGAGAACGCGGCGCGCACCGCATCGGCGTAGCGCCCACGCAGCACGTCGAGCTCGGGATCGCCGACCGCCGCCGGCAGCGCGTCGAGCTCGTCGATGTCTACATCGGGTCCATGCAAGGCGCCAGTGAGCCGCCGGCCGGTGCGAACACCGACGCTGCGCAACCAACTGCGTAACCGGCCGCGCCCGGTGTAGCCGGCGATCTGCGCGGTCTCGCCGACGAGCACCATGACGAGCACGCGCTGGATGGTCTCGTCGATCGTCGCAGCCGGCACATCGAACGCGTTGAGCGCTTGGCGCAGGCTCGGCACGAACGTGTCGCGAAAGGCGGCGAGCGCAGCCGGATCGCCGGCGAGACACGCGGCCGCGAGATACAGATCAGCCGCCGGCATCGTCTCGATCACGCGTTGCATCGGCTCGCCGGCGCGGCGCTCGATCGCGATCGCCAAGCGGCGGGCGTATCTGTCGCCGTCGACGTGG
This sequence comes from uncultured Kofleriaceae bacterium, assembly GCA_964504685.1. Lineage (GTDB taxonomy): Bacteria > Myxococcota_A > Polyangia > Haliangiales > Haliangiaceae > JABFXX01. Next base: position 8,424 of record CAZDGY010000159.1, read on the forward strand.
AGCCGCGGCCACGCCTCCGCGATCTCGCCGAGCTGGCGGTCGAGCGTCTCAGCCAGGCTCGAAACCGCTCGGGCGTCGGCTCTCCTGTGCTCCGGCAACGCGTCGATCAAGAGTGTCGCCAGCGTCACGCGACCAGGGTAACCCATCGCCGTCGTGCGCACGCACTTGTGAAACGCACCGACCCAGGGCAGAAATGGGAGTGTGAGGTTAGCTGTTGCGCTCGTTGTTGCCGTCGCAGGTGCGGCGTGCGGAGCGTGTGAGTCCGCGCCCGCGGCGACGACCGCATTCTTCGGGCCGGCGATCGAGCCGCCGCGCGGGCTCGCGAAGATTCACCCTGGCATGACCGCCGCTGAAGCGAAGCGCCTCGTGCCTCAGCTCCACGACACCGACCGCGCCGGCGTGCGCGACGAGATGGTGCTCGACTCCGACGTCCGCGACGTGCGGCTCGCGGTGCGCGTCGACGGCGGCGCGGTGTCCGGCATCGTCGCGACGATCACGGGGCCGAACGGTCGCGAGCTGTTGACCAAAGCGTGGGGCGAGCCATCGATGTCGCACGACGCGCTCGGTCAGCCCGAGACGACGTGGACGAGCGATGTCACCGGCTGGCGCGCGCGGCTCGATTGCCTCGAGCGCAACTGCTCGCTCGAGTTCACGCCGCACCATGCGATCAGCACCGAATTTTTCGGCGCGCACGTCGTTCCGCCGGGCGATCTGTCGAAGCTGCGGATCGGAATGAAGCTCGCCGACGCGAAGGTCGCTGCGCCGGGGCCGGTGTCGGTGCCCGCGGGCGTGCCGACCGGCGTCGCCGGCATCCGTTCGTTCGTGCAGTTCGACGACAAGCTCGGCACGGTGCGATCGATCTACGTCAACTTGCCGCCGCACATCGAGGACGTCGTGACCGAGGCGTGGGGCCCAGGCACGCCGGCGACCGAGCCGGTCGGCAAAGCTGTGATGGTGTGGCCCGATCCCGAGACCGGGTGGCGAGCGACGCTGCGCGCTGCGCTCGGCGACGATCACGATCTCGCGTTCGATAACTATCTGCCGGCGTCGCAGTTGTTCGGCGATCAGCCCGACTCGCTCGATGGTTTGCGCGAGCCGGTGCTCGGCAAGACGATCGACGAGGTCAAGCACACCTACAAGGACGACGTCGCGCAGGTCGGCAAAGACCTCGTGCTGTCGCTACCGCCGACCGAATGGGATCGGTTCAGCACGAAGATCACGCTTGGCATCGCCAGCGGCAAAGTCCACGAGCTGACGTTCGCGATCGGCTGGAAGGCGCACCCCGAAGCGCGCGACACGCTACTCGAGCTGTTCAAGCACAAGT
>CAZDGY010000160.1:0-9731 GCA_964504685.1 uncultured Kofleriaceae bacterium
TGGCCGCGCTCGGCGTGTGCGTAGCTCTCGAGCGACGGCGTTGCCGAGCCGAGCACGCACACCGCGCCGGCGCGATGAGCACGCACGAGCGCGACGTCGCGGGCGTGATAGCGCACGCCTTCGTCTTGCTTGAACGAGCCGTCGTGCTCTTCGTCGACGACCACCACCCCGAGGTTCGCGAGCGGAGCGAACACCGCCGAGCGAGCGCCGACCGCGATCGTGGCGTCGCCGCGGCGCAGGCGCGACCATTCGCCGAGCCGCGCTTGCTCGCGCAACCCGGAGTGCAAGATCGCGACGCGATCGCCGAATCGCGCGCGAAACCGAGCCGCGAGCTGCGGGGTCAGCGAAATCTCGGGCACGAGCACGAGCGCGGTCTTGCCGGCGGCGAGCGCGGTCGCGATCACGCGCAAGTACACCTCGGTCTTGCCGCTGCCGGTCACGCCGTGGAGCAGGAACGGCTGCGCACCGCTGCCGAGCCCGGCGGTGATCGCTTCAACCGCGGCGGTTTGCTCGGCGGTCAGCGTCGGGATCGCGACGGTCGCCATGCCGTCGACCCGGCCATCGACCGGCGCGACATCGAGCGCGACCTCGCGATCCGCGATGCGGAGGTAGCCAGCTTTGACTAGCTCGCGCACGCCGGGCACGCCGCCGACCGCGGCGATCGGTTGCGCGCCGCGCTGGGCCAACAGCTCGATCGTGCCTAGCCGCTTCGGCGAGCGGGCGAGTGCGGTGCGCGCCGCTTCGTGCTCGGCGCCACCCGGCGCAAACGTCAGCTCGGCGATCCGCTCGCGCTTGAGCTTCGCCCGCACCGCGTCGCGCTGATCGATCTCGACCACGAAGCCGCGCGCGCGCAACGCCTCGAGGTCGCGCTTGCCGGCCGCATTCAACCCGGTCGCGGGTCGCGGCTTGGCGACGAGCTGGGCGAGCAACGCTTGCTGCGTCGCTGGCAACGCCGCGCCCTGCCCGCTCGCGGCGACTCGGCCCGCGTCGGTCACCGCGATCACGCGGCGCTCTTTGATCCCGCTGCCCGCCGGCAATGCGGCGCGCACGACCTCACCGGGCGGCGCCTCGTAGTAGTCGGCGATCCACATGCACAGATCGACGAGCTCGGCCGGTAGCGCCGGAGAATCATCGAGCACGTCGGTGAGATCGACGGGCTTGACGCCCTCGGGCGCGGACGTGCCGGTCCGCACGACGACGCCGGTGACCTTGCGCGGCCCGAACCGCACGAGCACACGCGCGCCGACTTGCGCACCGTGCGCGAGCCGCGCCGGGACGCGGTAGTGATATCGCCCGGGCACCGGCAACGTCACCGCGACCTCTACGAGGTCGGTCGCGGCAGCATCGATCATGACCCGCCGAGCTCGCGACACAATGCGAGCACCGCGTCGCGCAGCTCGGGACGCTTCAGCGCGTATGCGAGGTTCGCGCGCAGGTAGCCGAGCTTGTCGCCCGCATCGTAGCGGCGCCCCGTGAACTTCACGCCGTACAAGCCTTCGGGCGACGCCGCGAGCTCGCGCAGCGCGTCGGTCAGCTGGATCTCGCCGCCCGCGCCAGGCCGCGTCGCCTCGAGGTGCGACCAGATCGTCGGCGGCAGCACGTAGCGCCCGACGATCGCCCACCGACTCGGCGGGTTCTTCTTCGGTTTCTCGACCATCGCGCGGATCCGCATGTGGCCCGAGGCGTCGACGTCGCCTGCGACGATGCCGTACATGTGCTCGGCGCCCGCTGGCACCTCCATGATCGCGATCGCGCCCGCACCGGTCTCGGTGTGGACTCGCATCAGCTGCGCGATGCCGGGATCGCCATCGTCGTCGATCAGGTCGTCGCCGAGCATCACCGCGAATGCCTCGTCGCCGATCGCTTCGCGCGCGCACAACACGGCGTGGCCCAAGCCGAGCGGCTGTTTCTGGCGCACCGAGATCAGCCGAACCATCGTCGACACGCGTGCCATCGCTTCGGCGAGCTCGTGGTTGCCGCGATCGCGCAGCGTGTGCTCGAGCTCGTACGCGTGGTCGAAGTGATCTTCGATCGCGACCTTGTTGCGGCCGTTGATCACGACGACATCGGTGATCCCGGCGCGCACCGCCTCGTCGATCACGAGCTGGATCGTCGGGATATCGACGATCGGCAACATCTCCTTCGGGATCGCCTTGGTCGCGGGCAAGAACCGCGTTCCGAGGCCAGCCGCGGGGATCACCGCCTTACGGACCTGGTGCGCCATGACCGGGTGACCTTACCATCGGCGTCGGACACATGGCCGAGCACCGCCCGTTCCCGCCGTCGCCGCGGCGGCGTGCCCTCGCGCGAACCGCAGGGCTGTCCGGAGCGAGCCCGATCGCGACCGCGGCGCTCGGCTGGATCGCAGCGGCGATCGCAGTCGCGGCGCTCGCGCGCCCGGCGGCGTCCGCGCTCGGTGGCTCGATCGCGGCGGCATGCTCGGGCTCGACCACGGCGCTGCAGCTCGGCGCGGTCGTCGGCGCGATCGCCGCGGTCGTCGGCCCGCTGCTCGGCGCGGTCGCGCTCGCCGCGCTGATCGCGCACGTCGCGCAGACCGGCGCGTTGTGGTCGCCGCGGCGCAAGATCGCGGGTGCACCGAGCTTGCCGTCCGGCGCCGGGCCCCGCGTTCGCCGCACCGTGCTCGAGCTGTCGTTCGCCGCCGCGATCGGCGCGATCGGCTTTGGCTGGTTATGGACGAGCGCGCTACGGCTCGCCGCGCTCGGAGCACTAGATCGCGAAGCGCTGCTCGTCGCCGGTGCGACGCTGGTCGCCGGCGCGCTCACCGCGCTCGCTCTCGGCTACGTCGTCGTCGGGGCGATCGACGCGCTGGCCCGTCGACTCGCGCTCGGTCGCGCGCTCGCGATGACCGCTGCCGAGCGCCGCGAGGACGACCGACTGTCTGCGGCCGACCCGCGCTGGCGAGCCGCACGCGCAGCGGCCACGCGCGACAGCCTTGGCGAGACGCTCGCCGGCGCGACGCTCGTACTCCTCGGCGACGACCTCGCGGTGGCGATCGCGTGGGACCCGGTGCGCTGTCCGAACCCGATGCGGGTCGCGAGCGGACGCTCCGCCCGCGCCGCCCAGATCATCGCGTACGCGCGGCGCTATCAGATCGCGGTCCACCGCGAGCCTGCGCTGGCGACTTTGGTGGCGCGGCACACCGTGATTTCAGAGCAAGCGTGGCCACGACTGGCAGAGATCATCGCGGCTTGCGTTCGAGGTAACAACGCTATTGCACTGCGTCACGGCCAGAGGTAATACGCCCCGCCGTGAAGAGCTCTCATCTACTGATCGCCTCGCTGGTCCTCGCGCCGCTCGTCGGCTGCACCGACGCCACCGACACCTCCGAGACCGAAGACGGCGTCGCCACGACGTACGTCAACATCGCCGATTTCGGAAACAACCCCGATGCGTGGTACGGCCTGCGCGACAAGTTGAGCGGCGAGTTCACGAACGTCTGCGGCGATACGTTCTGCGAGGGCGACTACTCGAACCTGACGCCGCTCGGGCTCGATTGCTCGGTCACGAGCAAGCGCGGCAATGTCCATGACTGCTCGTGGTCGTTCGCAGGCTCGCTCGACTTCGTCGATCCGACCTCCGCGGCGCTCGAGATCGACGCGCCGACGTTCGACTGCCGGTTCGCGCCCTCGACCACTACGACCGCGACCCAGCTGATCGCGGCGCTGCAGAACGCGTCCTCGGGCATCGACCTCCAGCTCCCCGGCACTTCGACGTCGATCTACGACGGCCTCGTCGATTGCTTCCAACATCCGATCGGCAAGACGCCGGTCACGATCGTCGACGACCCGACGCCGGTGTACGTCGCGGCGACCGACTACTACGTGACCGCGGCGAGCCGGGCTAAGTGGGCGGCGGCGCAGAAGGCGCTGCTCGACGGCTTCAACAACGTCTGCGGCGATACGTTCTGCGGCGGCGACTTCTACAACTTGCAGTCGCTCGGGTTCGAGTGCTCGGTGACGAAGTCGACCGGCAACATCAAGACCTGCAGTTGGGTGTTCGGCGCGAGCAAGTACCCCGACATCGCGAAGACCGGCAAGCTGGTCGAGACGGTTCAGACCTGGAAGTGCCCGGTCGCGGTCAAAGGCACGCTGCCCGCGTTGATCACGACGCTGACCGCCGCGCTGCCGCCCGGCAGCCCAGTCCCGATCGATCGCGCGTTGCCCGGCGAGACGACGTCGGCATACGACGCGCTCGGCGGTTGCCTGCCCTGACCGTCGCGGGTCTACGATCGTCCCCGGTCAAGTGGCCGATTTATCGCGCGAGCTGCGCGAGCGCGATCGCGAAGGTCGCGACCAGGCTGGCCGTGATCATGACGAGCGCCGCGGGTGCTGCCGCCGCGGCCGGCACGAACCGCCCGCTCCGGCCAGCGACTCGCACACCCGCGCCGGCGGCGAGCTCGACGATCGCGGCGGTGAGCAACCATGGGATGGCCAGCCGGATCGCGGCCGGCATCAGCGCGCCGAGCGTCGCGAGCACGCCAGAGGTTGTCGGCACCAGCGCCGAGCCGGATGGCAGCGCGCGATGGCTGTCGAGCACGGCGCGAATCACCATGACGTGGCCGTCGAGGCCGACGAATACTGCGGCCGCGAGCACGGCGAACAGCGCGGCATAGGGTCCGCCCGCCGCGGTACCGAGCTGACCGAACGCAGATACGCGATCGACGAGCCGACCCGCGGTCGCGGCGGCGACCAGCGGCAGCGATGCGATCACGCCGAGCGCGGCGCCGAGCACGAGCTCGCGCGCGGCGACGATCCAACCGAGGTCGGTGGCAGCGCTCGAATCGACGACCATCAGCGCGGTCCACAGTCCAGTCGCGAGCGCGAGCCCGGCCTGAGCGATGCGAGGGATGCCGCTGACGATCGAGGTCAGCACGAACACCGCCGCTGCCCCACGCAGCGACAGGATCGCGAGCACTCCGAGCGTCATCCGCTGACCGTGCCGATCTTCGTGATCAGCGGCCACAGCGTGGCGGAGAACGCTTGTAGCTGATGTGCGATCGCCGGCGCGAACAACGCGATCGCGACGCCGACCGCTGCGACTCGCGGCGCGAGCGACACCGCCGGATCTTGGATCTGAGTGAACGCCGCGATGAGCCCGGTAATTACCCCCGCGATCACCGCGGCTACGAGCAACGGCGCCGCGAGCAAGAGCGCGAGCAACGCACCTTCGCGCACGATCGCGACGAGGCCAGGCGTCACGCGTAGCCTCGCAGCAACGCATCGATCAACAGGCGCCAGCCGTCGACCGCGACGAACAGCAGCAGCTTCAACGGCAGTGCGACGACCTGCGGCGATGTCGCCTGCAGCCCGAGCGCCGCGAGCGCGAGCCCGACGATCAGATCGATGATCAGAAACGGAACGAAGATCACGACCGCGATCGCGAAGGCTTGCCGCAACTCGGTGGTGACGAACGCAGGGCCGACCACCCACAGCTCGCGACCGTCGGCCTGGCGGCCCATCGTGTGCGCGAGCTCGGTGAACGTCTCGCGATCCTTTGCGCCTGCGTGTCGCGCGAGAAACTCGCGCAACGGCTCGACCGCCCGCTCGGCGGACGCGAGCTGTACCTGATATTCGGCTGGGACCAGCTCGTGTAGTGCACCATCGAGCGAGCCCGGGGTCGGCGCTGGCGCGACCTCGGTGCTCTGTGCTGCCTTGGCCATCGCAACCGCGACCGGCGCCATCACGAAGAACGTCAGCACGAGCGCGAGCCCGGTGACGACGAGCCCTGACGGTGCGTCGGGCGCGCCGATCGCGTTGCGCACGAGCGACAGCACGACCGAGACCTTCACGAAGCTGGTCAGGACCAACACGATCAGCGGCACGATCGCGATCGTCGCGAGCAGCGCCGCGTTGCCCAAGCCGCCGCTCACGGCGTCTCGCCTGGGGGCGCGGGCGGCGGCCGCTTGCGCCCGAGCGCGCGGGCGACGAGGTCGGAAAATCCCGGCCGCTCGACGACGCGCGCTCGTACTTCGCTGCCGTCGAGCTCGGACAGGACCGACAGCCCCATCTCGCTGGTCCCGACCAGCAGCGTCTTACCCGCGACCTCGACGACGTAGAGCGATCGCCGAGGCTCGAGCGGCAGCCGCGCCACGACGTCGAGCAGATGGGCGCCGCGCGCGCGACCGGTCGCCATCCATCGCCCGAGCACGCGCACCGCGACGACCGCGACGACGCTGACGATCCCGAGCACGATCAGTGAGGTGACGAGCAAATCACCGTAGCCGGCTCCACCTGACACGCCATTCCCGGGCATGGCCGGGTTGTTAACAAGCGGGTCTGACGTTCGCAGCGCCGAAAAACAAAACGGCCCCGGGAGAGCCCAGGGCCGCGTTCACCCAAGATCAGTCGCTGGCTACATGCCGGTGCAGGCCGTGCCGGCCGCGGTCGGCGCCGCCGTCAGCAGGATCTCGTAGCTGCCCGCGCCGGTCGTGTCGTACGTCCAGATACCGGTCAGGTTCGCGTAGCACGTGCCGATCGGGTCGGCGGTGTAGCCGGCGCCGAGCATGGAGGTGCCGACTGCGATCACGGTGTTGCCCGAGGTCAGCTTGCCGAAGTGGCTGGCGATCGCGGTCGTGATCTTGAACTGGCTCGTCGGGGTCAGCGTGACGAGCGACCCGATCAGCGGGTGGCCGTTCGTATCCATCGACAGGCTCGCCATCGTGGCGACCGACGCTTTCGGCACCACGGTGCACGTCGCGACGTCCTTCGTGATCTGCAAGCCTGCGAGCTCGAGCTGCGGCTCCGGGGCGGTCGAGCCGCTCTGCTTGAACGCGCTGACCGTGGCGATGATGTCGACCGTCGAGCCGACGGCAACGCCGTTCGGCAGCGGCTGGCCGCCACCGAACAGGAAGATGCCCTGGTCGGCCGCGGCAGTGCCTGCAGTCGCGAGATAGAGGTTCGAGCCGCTGATCGCGGTGACACAGGAATTGGCGATCACCACGCCGTCGGTCGGGAACGTCGGGGCCGTCGGGTTCGCGTCGCCAGCCTGGTCGAGCGCCTTGATCGACGAAGTCTCGTGGCAGGTGCCGGCGGTGATGATGCAGTTGTCGTCGGCGCAGTCGGCGAAACCGTTGCCGTCATTGTCGATGCTGTCGCCGCACACGGTCTCGGCCGGCGGGCAGCCAGTACCGCCGGTGACGAGGTCCGCCGACGTCCGCGGCAGCACGAGGTAGTCATAGAAGTAGTCGACGATGCCGGTCACGCTCGACAGACAGGTGTTGCGCGCGATGCCCGACATCGTGATGTCGGACAGGCTGCCTTCGACCTTCGCGACACCGGTGATGCTAAACGAGTAGTCGTCGGCCGGGGTCGGCATCGTCTTGCCAAACGCCTTCGGCGCACCGCCCGCGGCAACGTTCGTCATCGTGACGAGCACGCCGTCCCACTGCTTCCACGCGGCGGAGAAGTTCGGGCCCTGCGCGTCGGCGTCGCTCATCTGACCGTACATCAGCGCGTCGACGACGGCCGGCGCCGGCACCGAGCCGGTTCCGGTCTTCGTGATCGTCATCGTGCCGCCGGCAACCGGTTCGAGCTCGACATCGGTGCGGCCGGTCGGATCGGCGTTCGAGCCGGTGAGCGCGAACTCGTCCTTCACCGCGCCGCTGAGGCTGATGATGTCGCCGGGGTTCAGCATCGCGACCGTCGCGGCGTCACCGTGATAGACGAGCACGCCGGAGTTCGGACCACCCTCGGGCTCCTCGATCCAGAAGTTGCCGACCGTGCCGCCGAAGTTGTCGATCGCGGTGACGACCACGCCGGCAACAGCGACCTGCGTACCCGCGGCCATGCCGGGGTCCTGGATCATCTGGATCGTAACGGTGCCGGCGTTGCTGCCGTCGCTACCGTTAGGACTATCGGGATTGTTGTTGGTGCTGCTGCGGCAACCAAAGAGCGCGAGTCCGAGCGAGGCGACGACGAACGAGTTTCGCATTGAGTGTTTCTCCGAGGGTGAAGCCGCGAATCAATAACCAAACGAGGCGCTGCTGTATACCGAAAAAGCGAACGCCGCCCTGCGGCGGCGATCACATAACAAGACGTAATGACAGTTGTGTGGCGGTTTGACCGCCGGAAGCGTTACGCCGCCACAGCGGGCGCGAGCCCCACGAGCTCGATAAACGCCATCGGGGCCGCATCGCCCTTGCGAACGCGCGTCTTTAGCACGCGGGTAAAGCCACCTTTACGGGTCGCGAAATGCGGGCCGATCTCCGAGAACAAGCGCGCGAGCACTTTGTCCGTCTTGATCGTCTGTGCCGCCATCCGGTGAGCGTGCACGACTTGCGCACGCTCCGCCTTCGTCGCCTTGTCGCCCTTCGCGACGATCGCATGGACCGATACGCCCCAGTTGATCGTGGCCTCGGCGAAGCCGCGCAGCTCCTTGGCCTTGGCCTCGGTGGTCTCGATCCGCCCGTGCTCGAGCAGCGAGGTCACCATGTTGTTAAACAGCGCCTTGCGATGCGAGGCGTTGCGACCGAGCTTCCGACCAGATTTCATGTGGCGCATAGCAGTCTCTCTCTAGTTCGCTTTACGGCTTCTTGAGTGCCCGAAGCTGTTAGGGCTTCTTGAGTGGATTGGGACCCGGCCAGTTGTCGAGCTTCATCCCGAGTTGCAGGCCCATCTCGGCGAGCAGCTCTTTGATCTCTTTGAGCGACTTGCGGCCGAAGTTCTTGGTCTTCAGCATCTCGGACTCGGTCTTCTGCACGAGCTCGCCGATGTGCCGGATGTTGGCGTTCTGCAGGCAGTTGGCCGAGCGGACCGACAGCTCGAGCTCGTCCACCGACTTCCAGAGGTTCTCGTTGAGCTTGGCCTGCTCCTCCGAGACCGGGACGTCGTGGGCCGGCTCCGCCCCCTCCTCGAAGTTGATGAAGATGCTGAGCTGGTCCTTGAGGATCTTGGCGGCGAAGGCCACCGCGTCCTCGGGCCGCACCGCCCCGTTGGTCCACAGCTCGAGGGTCAGGCGATCGTAGTCGGTCTGCTGCCCGACGCGCGCGTTGGTCACCTGGAAGTTGACCTTGCGGATCGGCGAGAACAGCGCGTCGATCGCGATCGTGCCGACCGGTAGCTCGGCCGAGTGACGGTCGGCCGGCGCATAACCGCGACCGGTCGAGATCGTCAGCTCGACGGCGATCTTGCCGTCCTTCGCGAGCGTGCAGATCTTGTGGTTCGGATTGAGGCACGTGACGCCGTCGACGAGCGCGAGATCACCGGCGGTGACCTGACCTTCGCCATGCTTGTCGAGGCGGACCGTATAGGTCTTGTCGGTCTCGACCTTGAACAGCGTCTCCTTGAGGTTGAGGATGATATCGGTCACATCCTCGACGACGCCGGGCAGCGCGGTGAACTCGTGCAGCGCACCTTCGATCGCGATGTGCGTGATCGAAGCGCCTTGCAACGACGACAATAGAATCCGGCGCAGCGCGACGCCGAGGGTCGTGCCGAAGCCACGCTCGAGCGGCTCGCACGAGAACTTGCCGTAGGTGTCAGAGCGCTCTTCGATCTCGAGCGTGCGCGGCCGAATGAGGTCGCGCCAGTTCTTGGCCATGAACGCAGTCTGCTCGGGGGTCGGTTCCATCTTCGTCTCTCCTTGGTCGGCGCGCTTTCATCACGGCCGAGTTGTCGTGCAGGTTTTCGAGGCCTGCTCCAAAGTCTTCGTCGGAAAATTCCGACGAAGGCTACTTCGAGTAAAGCTCGACGATCAGCTGCTCGCGAATCGGC
>CAZDGY010000161.1:0-9682 GCA_964504685.1 uncultured Kofleriaceae bacterium
GGTTCATCGAGAAGCTCAAGTCGCGCCAGATCGGCGAGACGATCCGCACCGACGGCCCTCAGACGCACAAGAAGAAGGCCGGCACGCCGACGATGGGCGGCTCGCTGATCCTGTTCTGTCTCGCGGTCTCGACGCTGCTGTGGTGCGACCTCAAGAACCCGTTCGTGTGGCTCGCACTGACCGTCACCGTGGCGTTCGGCGCGATCGGTTTTGCCGACGACTACATCAAGGTCGCGAAGCACAACAAGAACGGACTATCGAGCAAGCTCCGGCTCGCGCTGGAGTTCGCGATCGCAGGCGGAGCGATGGCGTATCTGTTCTACGGCGATGTCATGCCGACCGACATGGCACTGAAGCTCCAGTTGCCGTTCACCGACTTCGCGAAGACCACGCTGGCGCTCCCGGCGTGGGCCTACGTCGGGTTTGGCTCGATCGTCGTCGTGGGTGCCGCGAACGCGGTGAACTTCACCGATGGACTCGACGGGCTCGCGATCGGTCCATCGATCATGAACGCCGGCACGTTCCTGATCTTCGCGTACATGGCGGGCGTACAGACGACGATCCTCGCGCACGGCTCGTTCGATCACAGCGCGACCGGTGCGCTGTGTCATCCCGATTCGCCGTGCGACGTCACGATCGCGCAGTACCTGCACATCGCGCACATCCCCGGCGTCGAAGAGCTCGCGGTGTTCTGCGCCGCGCTGTTCGGCACGGGCATCGGCTTCCTTTGGTACAACACCTATCCGGCCCAGGTGTTCATGGGCGATGTCGGATCGCTGTCGCTCGGCGGCGCGATCGGCATGCTCGCGGTGCTGACGAAGAACGAGGCGGTGTTGCTGATCGTCGGCGGATTGTTCGTGGTCGAAGCGCTGAGCTCGATCATCCAGACCGGCGTGTACAAGTGGACCAAGAAGCTCGGTCCCGATGGCAAGATGGTCGGCAAGCGCGTGTTCTTGATGGCGCCGATCCATCATCACTACGAGAAGAAGGGCTGGGACGAGCCGAAGATCATCGTCCGATTCTGGCTGGTGTCCGCGCTGCTCGCGCTGCTCGCGCTCGGCACGCTGAAGCTGCGGTGATGGACCTCGGCGGCAAGACCGTCGTCGTCGTCGGCCTCGCGCAAACCGGAATCGCGGTCGCGAAGTTCTGCGCGAAGCGCGGCGCGCGCGTGATCGTCACCGACGGCAAGCCCGCCGACAAGCTCGCCGACCAGATCGGCAAGCTCGATGGCGTCCCCGTCACCTGGCAGCTCGGCGGTCACGATCTCGCGTCGTTCACGAGCGCGGATCTCGTCGTTATGTCGCCCGGCGTGCCGACACTGCCGGAGATGACCGCCGCGCGCGCCGCCGGAGTCGAAGTGATCGCCGAGATCGAGCTCGCGTATCGCTTTCTGCATCCGCAGGCGAAGCTGATCGCGATCACCGGCACGAACGGCAAGTCAACGACCACCGCGTTGACCGGCGCGCTGTGCGCGGCATCGGGCCAACCGACGTTCTGCGGCGGCAACCTCGGCAACATGCCGATGATCGATGCGATCGATCATCCGGCGAACGCGCCCGAAGGCCTGGTCGTCGTCGAGGTCGCCGCGTTCATGCTCGAGAACTGCACGACGTTCTCGCCGCACGTCGGGATCCTCACGAACATCACCGAAGATCACCTCGATCGCTTCGGCACGATGGAGCGTTACGCCGAGGTCAAAGGCTCGATCTGGGATCGCCAGACCGCCGCAGACATGGCGATCGCAAATGCCGCCGACGAGTGGACGATGCGCGAGACCGAAGGGATCAAATCGGAGCTGTACACGTTCGATTCGCGCAAGGGCGCAAAGACGTCGCGCGGCGCGATCATCGACGGAAGAGAGCTCGTGTTGCAGCGCGATGCGGGCGTCGAGCGCTATCCCACGAGCGATCTCGTGATCGTCGGCAACCACAACATGGAGAACGCGATGTGCGCGTATCTCGCAGCGCGGCGCGTCGGCGTGTCGCCCGAAGCGGTGAGGGCCGGCGCGCGCGCGTATCGGCCGTTGCCGCATCGCATGGAGCTGGTCGGCGACCGCGACAACATCTATTACTACGACGACAGCAAGGGCACGAACGTCGCGTCGGTCGCGGCAAGCGTGCGCGGCTTCCCTCGGCCGCTCGTGCTGATCGCGGGCGGTGTCGACAAAGGCGGATCGTACGCGCCGATGCTCGATGCGCTCGACGACGCGTGCAAGGGCATCGTGTTGATCGGCAAAGCAGCGCCGTTGATTCGCGCGGCTGCTGCCGAGCATCATGTGAGCTATCCGGTGATCGACGCGACCGACATGCACGACGCGGTACGGCGCGCGACCGAGCTGTGCACCGCCGGCGACGCGGTCGTGTTGTCGCCGGCATGCGCGAGCTACGACATGTTCCAAAACTTCGGCCATCGCGGTCGCGTGTTTCGCGAAGCGGTCAGCGCGGTCGGCGCGAAGCGACTCGACGGGTAGGGAGGCACATGCGCGCGCTCACGTTCACCCTCGCGGCTGCAGTAACCATCGGATGCCATCACGACGCGGCGCCCGCGAAGGATCGGCCTGCAAACGAACCCTCGTCGTGTGGCGACAAGATCGCTGCGCTCGTCAGCTTCTACACTGCGGCCGCCGACGACCAGACCGGTTCGACGCCGCATGCCGGCATTCGCGACGGCGAGATCGCAATGATGGTCGATGACCACTCGCTCGTGGCGGTCGAGGGCAAGCCGACCGACATCACCAAGAGCGACTACCTGATCGTTGGGCCGAGCCCAGACCAGCCCTCCGACCTGCTCGTCGAGGTCGACGGCACGCCTCACCACATCGGCATCGACGACGCCTTGGGCTCGAGCAAGACGCATTCGCTCGTGATCGCGGTGAGCCCGAAGACGCCGTGGCGCAATGTCAAGGCGGTCCACGCCGCGCTGCGCCGAGGCGATCCGCTCGATCGCTATGGCGAGATCGCGTTCGCGTATAGCGTCGGCGGCGTGTTCACCGGCCGAAGGCCACCGGCGGTCGACGGGTTCAAGCCCGGAGCGGTCGACATCCCGGCGCTCGGCCAGAACATCGCGAAGGACGTGGCGGTCAACTGCCCCGCGATCGCGGTGACGCTGGGATCGTTGCAGCGCGGAGGGGGCTTCGATGCAGACCTGTTGCGCTCGATCGCCCGCGACCTGCCGAACTGCAAGTGCACTACAAACTTCGCGCAGCTCGAGGCGATTCCGTGGCTGGTCAAGAAACAGCTCGTCACTGCGGTGCCGCTGAGCACGGCAAGCGATCAGCCCGCGTTGCCGGTCGCCGCCGATGACGCCACGTTCGAGGACGTCGTACGCGCGAACGGCGGTCGGCCGCTAAAGATCGGACCGCCACCGCCGCCGCCGCCACCGCCCCCACCGCCGCCACGGCCGCAGCCGCAGCGAAAGCATTGAGGTACGCTCGTGCGATGAGACGAATCGAGCTCCTACTCGGGCTACTCGTCGCGTGCGGCGGCTCCGATACGCATGCGGTGCCGCCCAAAGCTCCGAACAACGAGCTGATCCTCGGCACGTTCGAGCGCCATCCGCCCGACGGCTCGACCGCGTTCCGGTTCCGCGCCGACGGCTCGATCACGATCGCCCACGACAAGGGCGAGCTCGATAGCAAGCCACTCGCCGCCGGCACGTGGCAGGTCGACAAGACCGAGCTGACGTTGACCTACGACTCCGGCATGTGCAAAGGCAACGGGCCAGGCGTCTACACCGTCGTGATCAGCAAGCGCGGCCTGCACCTGACCAAGGTCAGTGATGCGTGCGACCAGCGCGCCAAGCTCGACGGCGAGACGCTGTGGCGAGTTAACTAGCGAGCGGCGTGGACGCGGCCGATCGGCTCGGGCCGCTTCGTCGCGCGATGGTGCGCGGTGTAGTTCGTCGGCTTGTAGTGGGTGAACCGCTCTGGCTGGTTGATCCGACCGACGCGCGCGGGCGGCGCATCGATGTGGACGAAGCCGCCCGCGTAGTTGTTCGACCGGTACCAGCCGTCGTCGTTGTGGCGCCAGTAAAAGCCGTCGCTGAAGAACACCGGCTCGTCGTAGTCCGCGACCACCTGAACGCCATCGCCGGCGTCGACCAGGTCCGGGGTCTCGACGCTTCCGCTGTACTCGACCTCGCCGGTACCGGTACAGCCCACCCCCAACAACGCCGAAAACACGACGCCACGCATGACGATCTTTAAGTTGTTCATGGCCTGACCCAGAGCATCGACCGTGCCACCCGAAGTGCGCGGACCACGGCGGCGAACCGGGCGCGAGCGCTCGACGGTGCACGGTTGGCGCGCACACGCCGAAAACTGGCGCAGCCGCGAGCTCCCGATGAGGATGGCTCGATGCCGGTGTTGCGCACTCTGTTCGCGTGGAGCGAGCGTCTGCGCAAACGCGAGGTCGAGACGGCGCTGCCTGCTCCCGCACAGGTCATCGCGGTCCAACATCCGAGCGTCACGCTGCCAGAGCGGCCCTACGATCTGTGGCTGCTCGCCGCGGTACTCGGGCTGCTCGCGATCGGCACGATCGAGATCTATTCGGCGACTGCCGCGGACGCGCTGACTCGCTACGGCGACGCCGCCCACTTCCTGGTGCGCCAGATCGCGTACGTCGCGGTCGGCGGGGTCGCGCTGTGGCTGGGCGCGAGCATGGACTATCGCCGGTTGCGGTCGTGGACCTATCCGCTGCTCGTGATCGCGCTCGTCTTGCTCGCCGCGGCGCTCGCGACCCACTCGCTCAACGGTGCGAAACGGTGGATCCCGCTCGGTCCGCTGACGTTCCAGCCGGTCGAGATCGCGAAGCTCGCGCTCGTGACCTACCTCGCGTACTCGCTCGGACGCAAAGCCGATCATCTCAAGACGTTCACCGTCGGGTTCGTGCCTCATCTCGTCGTGTGCGGCGCGATGATGGCGTTGCTGCTCAAGCAGCCCGACCTCGGCTCGTCGATCGTGCTCGGTGCGACTACGCTCGGCATGCTGTTCATGGCGGGCACGCGGGTCTCGTACATCATGCTCGCCGTGCTCGGCTCGGCGCCGGTCGCGTATCACCTGATCGTCGGCACGCCGTGGCGGATGCAGCGGTTCCTCGCGTACATCAACCCGGACGCGTTCGCGAACAAAGAGGGGTATCAGTTCCTGCAGGCGCGGCTCGGGCTCGCGTCGGGTGGGATGTCTGGCGCGGGCCTCGGCGGCGGGCTCCAGACCCTCGGCTACACGCCGGAGCCACACAGCGATTTCATCGCCGCGACGATCGGCGAGGAGCTCGGCTGGCTCGGCATCGCGACCGTGCTCGCGTTGTTCGCGGTCATCGTGTGGCGCGGGCTGCGCGCGGCGCTCGGCGCACGCGACGTGTTCGGCGGCTATCTTGCGTACGGCATCACGCTGTTGTTCGGCGTTCAGGCGTTGTTCAACATCGGCGTCGTGCTCGGGGTCTTGCCGAACAAGGGGATCACGCTGCCGCTGGTCAGCTATGGCGGCAGCTCGCTTGTGATCACGATGTTCCTGATCGGGCTCGTGCTCAACGTCGGGCGCCGCCCCGAGCGACGCCCGGCGACGCGAGAGAGCTCGCGCGAGCTTGCGCGGAAGAAACGCGTACGCGTGCGCGTCGTGACTGCATGAACGTGGTGATCGCGGGCGGCGGAACGGGTGGCCACCTGTTTCCCGGCGTCGCGATCGCCGAGGAGCTGCGCGCGCGCGATCCGAGCGCGACGATCACGTTCGTCGGCACCCGGCGCGGCATCGAGGCGCGGATCTTGCCGGAGCTCGGCTGGCCGCTCGAGCTGATCGAAGTCACCGGACTCAAGACGGTCGGCGCGCTCGGTGCGATCCGTGGATTGTTTCGCGTGCCGCGCGCGTTATGGCAGGCACGCCGACTGCTGAAACGGCTGCGCCCCGATGCGGTGATCGGCGTCGGCGGCTACGCGAGCGGCCCGGTCGTGCTCGCGGCGCGATTGCTCGGGATCCCGACCGCGATCTGCGAGCAGAACTCGATCCCGGGCTTGACCAACAAGCTGCTCGGTCGCGTCGTCCGCGGCGTGTTCCTGTCGTTCGACGAGAGCCGCAGGTTCTTCAAGCCGAAGAAGATCCTGATGACCGGCAATCCAGTGCGCCGCGAACTGCTCCAGCGCTTGCTCGCTCCGACCGCGCGTGACCCGAGCGCGAAGGTGCACGTGCTCGTCTCCGGCGGTTCGCAAGGAGCGGTCGCGGTCAACGAGCTCGCATCCGGCGCACTGATCGCACTCGCGAGCGATCACGCGCTCGTGATCACGCACCAGACCGGCGAAAAAGACCTCGAAGCCACCGCGGCGCGCTACCGCACCGCTGGGGTCGACGCCGACTGCCGCGCCTTCATCAAGGACATGGCCTCGACCTATGCCGCCGCCGACCTCGTGATCGGCCGCAGCGGCGCGACGACCGTCGCCGAGCTCGCGATCGCCGGCGTCCCCGCCGTGTTCATCCCGTTTCCGACCGCCGCCGACAATCATCAAGAGCTCAACGCGCGCGAGATGGCCGCCAAAGGTGCCGCGCTGATGTTTCGCCAGGCCGATCTGACCGCGAGCTCGCTCGCCGACGCATTGCGTCCGCTGCTCGAAGATTCGAGCCGCCGCGCCACGATGGGTGAGGCGATGCGCGCGCTCGCGAAGCCCGGAGCTGCCGCAGCGGTGATCGATTGGTGCGAGCGTCAGCGCCGTTGACTACGGCTTTACGCTAGGCCAGATCGTCGCGTTCATGCCGATCCGCTTGCCGGCATCGCGCCATGGCGCCGCCGCCGGGAACGCGATCTGTTCGCCGCTCTGGGCGATCGTGATCTCGAGCAGCCCGCTCGGATGCAGATTGCCCGCGACCCGCCACATCAACGCGCGAAACGACGCGACATCCGCCGCGCACTTGCACTCGAGCAGCGCCGGTCCCGACCCGTCGATGATCGTCAACGCCTTGTCGCCGCCCTCGTCGCCCGCAACCGCGCCGAACACCTTCCCGAGCGCCGGGCATGGCGCCGCGACATCGGTCGCGAGGCGTGCGACTTCGGTCGCGGCGTTGGGCCCGCCCTTTTGGATCGCGTCGAGCTTGTCGTCGATCGCCACGCGCGGCGGCGCCGTCACGGCTGACGCTTTGCCGTAGACCAGCACCGGCCGATCGAGCCCGGCGCGATTCAACGTCTCGATCGCGAGCACGAAGTCGCCCCAGGTCGCGTTCTCGTCGAGCGCTAGCATCACGTGGCGCGAATCGCGCCTGCCCTCGAGGTGGCGTTTCTCGATCGTCTCGTCCATGTGCTGCTTCGCGGCGGCCAGTGCATCGCCGAGCTCGGTCAGCGCGTAGGCCTTGCCATCGAGGAAGGTCTTGCCGCCGACGAGCGTCATCACCGGCGCTTCGGGAGGGTCCTTCGATGGCAGCTCTTGGCGGACGACGAGGTGCGCGGTCGGCTCGTAGGGCACCGGGATCGCGTGATCCATCGCGTGCAAGAACGTCATGAGATCGGCGACCTGCGTCTTGCAGTCCGGACCGCTCGGCGCGCTCTTGCTGCACGCGCTCAACGCGAAGGCCACGAGTACTCGCTTCATTTCGCCACCAGGTGCACCGTCGTGCCGGGTTGGAGTTGGTTCTGAGCCTCGGCCCACGGCGTCGCGGCGGGCAATGCGATCGCGGTGCCCGCCGTCGCGAGTGTGACCGCGAGGATCGTCTTGGGGTGCGGGTTCCCCGCGGTCCTCCAGATCACCGAACGATAGGCCGCGACGTCGAGGTTGCAGTCGCACGCGAGAATCGCGGGGCCCGAGTTATCGAGCAGCTCCTGGGCCTTGTCACCGCCTTCGCTGCTGCCGAGGTCTCCGAACACCTTGGCCAGCGGCGGGCACGTCGCGATCACCTTCGATATCGCGTTCGCCAACTTGGTCGCGCGCTCGCCACCATCCTTGGTGACTATCTTGTCGAGCTCGTCATCGATCGGCGACCGCGGCGGCGGCGTGACCGGCGACGGCTTGGCGAACACGAACGTCGACAAGTCGAACCCGACCTTGCCGAGCATGTCGGTCAGCTTCACGACGTCGCCCCACGGCGCCGCCGCATCGATCGCTAGCCAGACGTGGCGCGAGTCGATCTTGCCCTCGAGATCACGCGGGTAGCGATGCTCGGAGATCACGTCGTCGATCCGCAGCTTCGCGTGGACGAGCAGCGGCCCGAGCTCGGTGAACGACGGCCGCTTGTCTTCGTAGCGCAAGCCCGTCGCGGTGAGGGTCACCACCGGTGCGTCGAACCCGTCGGCGGCGGCCGGCAACTCCGAGCGCATCGCGAGGTGCACATCTTCGTCGATCCAGATCAACATCGGCTCGTGATTCATCGCGTGGAAAAACGCGTCGAGCTCGGCGACCTGGGTCTTGCAGTCGTGGGTGTCGGGGTGCTTGTCCGCCGGCTTATCGGCCTTGGCCCCACCGCCGCAACCGACTGCGAACGCCGCGACCGTGACCAGGCCGATCTGACTCATCCTGGGAGGGACGCATGGACTAGCCACGCCGTCTCATTTCACCGTGACGTGCAGCGACGCGCCCGGTTTGATCTGCTTCTGCGCGTCTTTCCACGGCGTCTTACCGGCGAGCGC
This sequence comes from uncultured Kofleriaceae bacterium, assembly GCA_964504685.1. Classification (GTDB taxonomy): domain Bacteria; phylum Myxococcota_A; class Polyangia; order Haliangiales; family Haliangiaceae; genus JABFXX01. The sequence continues at coordinate 8,601 of CAZDGY010000161.1, forward strand.
GAGCGGCTTGCCGCTGTCCGAGAGCTCGACCGCGAGGTACCCGACCGGGCTCGCACCGCCAAACAGCTGATACATCGCCGACCGAACCGAGGGCAGATCGACGTTGCACGCGCAATCGACGAGCGCTTGCTCGACCTGGCCCTTCACGAACTCGCCCTTGTCGGTCTCGATCGTCGCGACTTGGCCGAACATCTTGATCATCGACGGGCAGCCGTGGACGACCTTCTCGAGCGCGCGCGCGACCGCGGCCGCGTGGCCCTCGGTGCTCTTTGCGACCACATCATCGAGCGCGCTGTGCGGCGGTGGCGGAATCGCGGTGGCGCGGAACGCGAGCAGGAGCTTGCCGAACCCGGCCGCACGCAGCACGCCGGCGGTGGTCACGACGTCGCTCCACGTTTCGTCGCCATCGATCGCTACGACGTAAGGAACCGATTCTTGCGGCTTCGCCGCTGTGACCGCGCGGTCGTGATCGAGCGCCAAGCCCTGCGCCAGCATGCGGTCGGTCGGCTCGTAACTCCGCCCGCCCTGCTCGAGCTTGCCGTCGGCGAGCTCGACCGTGCCACCGACCGTCGCCTTCGGCGCGGCCACCGCGTCGGCGCGCTGCACGAGATGGAGCGCCGAGCTCGGCAGGACGTACGAGTCGCCCGGCAAACCCTTCGCGAACGCCGCGAGGTCCGCCGCCTTGGCCTTGCAGCCGTCATCGGCCGAGACCGGCGAGCTCACCGCGACGAGCACCGCGAAACTACCTGCGATTCGCCAGTTCACGCCGCCAGCATACTCCGTGGTAAGTAGGCGTTCGATCGGTAGGTAGCCATGTTTCGTAAACCAGACACCAAGATCCACTTCGTCGGTATCGGCGGCATGGGCATGTGCGGCATCGCCGAGGTGCTCGCGAACATGGGTTACCAGGTCTCCGGCTCGGACATGAACGACACCGAGATCACGCGCCACCTCGCCGGCATCGGCTGCTCGATCGAGCGCGGCCATCGCGCCGCGAACATCGGGGACGCGGATGTCGTGGTCGTGTCGAGTGCGATCAAGGGCTACAACCCCGAGGTCGAAGCTGCGCGCGCTCGGCAAAT
>CAZDGY010000162.1:0-2297 GCA_964504685.1 uncultured Kofleriaceae bacterium
CGGCGTGAGCAGGACGTCAAACGCGCCGAGCTCGCATCCGCTGATACCCAGCTCGAAGCGACCAAGGCCCAGCTTGCAGCGACCAAGGCCCAAATCGCACGCGACGGCGACTCCCTCGGCAAGCTCGAGCGCGCGCTCGCCGACGAAGAGAAGACGTATCGCGGCATCATCGCAGCGCGCGATCAGGCACTGCACCAGGCCGGCGCCGAGACCCGACAGCTAGTCGAAGACCTGACGATCACGCGTAGCGACCGCGACGCCGCCGAGCTCGGTCGCAACATGTACGAAGGGTTCTGGACGACCGCTCGCGGCGATGCCGATCGCACCGCGAAAGAGCGCGACCAGGCGCAGAAAGAGCGCGACACCGCTCGCACCGAGCGCGATCAGCTCGCGAAAGAACGCGACGCTGCGCGCGCCGACCGCGATCAGCTCGCCGACGCGAAGACCAAAGCCGACGCCGATGTCGCCAAGCTCACCAGCGCTGCAGACGCTAGCGCCAAGCGGATCGCCGAGCTCGAGCGAGAGATCGCGCCACTCCACGCGGGCAGTGGCAGTGGTGGCGGCAGTGGTAGCGCGAAGTAACTGGCGGCGCTGCTTCCTGGCTGCGTTGCGGTGGACACCGCGCACCGAGCACTCACGGAGCCGAGGCCACGGATCGGCGCCAGTCGGCCAGCAGCTCGGCTTCGCTCGCCCCGATCCCTGCGAGCAGCTCGTCGTTCGTGGTCGCCGCGAGCAACTCGCGTAGGCGCGCTCGGCCCATCCGCTGGTCGACGAGACGCACCAGCGTCCCGGCGACACCGTAGCGCGCTGGTCCGGACCACGCGTCCACGAGCCGCGTCGGACCGCCGTCGTGCGCAACGAGCTCGGCCACTTGTTGCAAGCGCTTGGCATCGAGCTGGCCCGATGCGTACACCGCGAGCCCCTCGGCGAACCAGCCGATGCCTTCCGCGTCCCTGCGATCGAACTCGGGATCGCGCGGGTGGTGCTGCCCGTGGAACACATGCACGAGCTCGTGCGCGATCACGCGATCGATGTCGGCGTCCGTGTCACGCGCGTGGTCGCACGCCTCGACCTTCCACGCGGTCGGTTCGAGCAGAAGCAGCTTCGACGCCGTGCCCATCGCGACTGCCCAGCACGGCAGCTCGGTCACATGCCAGCTGCGAGAAGCTGCCGCGATCATCGTCGCGCGCGTCGGCTCGATGTCGAGGTCAAACGCGCGGGGAATCGGCTCGCCGAAGAAGCCCTCGACGATCGCCTGCTGTGCGCGCACCCGTGAAATCACCTCCGTCTGGTGCGCGTGGGGATCGGAAACTCCTGGTGAGCCACAGGCGAACGCGACAATCAGGACCGACGCGCGCCGGAACCACACCAAAGCCCCACTCACTAGCGTCGTCGAGCGCGCTTGTTCTTGGCAGGCTTCTTCTTCGCCCGCTTAGACTTGGCGGCCTTGGCCTTCGCCGGTTTCGACTTGGCCGCCTTGGTCTTCGCCGGTTTCGACTTGGCGGCCTTGGTCTTCGCCGGTTTCGACTTGCCAGGCTTGTTCGATTTCGCGGGGGTCAGCGCGCGCCGCAGCTCGTCGAGCACGCGCGCAGCGAGCTCTGGCTTGCCGGCCTCGTCGAGCTCGACCGCGAGCTTGCGCACGCGCTCGACGTCGCTCGCCTCGATCAAGGCACCGACCGCCGCCATCCCGTCGCTCGTGCGGTCGAGATGGATGAGCCAGATCCGCGCCTTGTTGATCGTGACGAGCGCGACGACGTGCGGATTCGGACCGCCTTGCAGCGCACTCGACATCACGTGGTGAGCGAGCGCGGTATCGAAATAGCCGATCGCGTCTTCGTAGTTACCGGCGCGCATCGACAGCTTGCCGACCTCGAGGAACGTCAACGCGTGCGTCGGGTCGTGCTCGTGTGCGCGCGCGAACCAGCGCGAGGCCGATGGGTCGTCGCCGAGCGATGCGAACGCGAACCCGAGCTTGTAGCAGAGCTCGGTCGGGGCGACCGACAGCGGCAGCGCGCGCTCGTAACAGGGGATGGCCTCGCGCGGCTGGTTCATCGCGTACAGGTAGATGTTGCCGGCCTCTTCGGGCAGCCGGACGTCGTCGGGGAAGTCGGCCGCGAGCGCCATAAACGCGCCGGCCGCGCCCGCGTTGTCACCGCGATGCTGTAGCCCGATCGCCGCCTCGAGCCGCGCCATGAAGTCATCCGTCATCGCCAAATCCTATCGCCGATCGGACCGCGCTAGTCCCGCGCGAGCTCTTCGATCAGGTTCCGACCGAGGAAGCCGGTGGCTCCCGTTAC
>CAZDGY010000162.1:2307-9682 GCA_964504685.1 uncultured Kofleriaceae bacterium
AGCTCTTCGATCAGGATATCCACGAGCGACATCATCGAGCTCACCGCGGCGGGCTCGGCACGAGCGAGGGCTCGGCGGGTCGAGGCTTCGACCGTGCCGCGGCGCTCACGATCGATCTTCTTGCCGGCTGCGGTGAGGTGAAACCGAGCGCGTCGGCGGTCGTCGGCGTCGGCGCTGCGCACGAGCAGGTCGCGCGCTTCGAGCCGGGCGAGCACACCGGTGAGCGTGCTCGGGTGTTTGCCGAGCGTCGATGCGATCTCGCTCGCAGTCTGGCCCGGCTTCTGGCCGACGATGCGAAGCACGAGGCGCTGCGGACTCGTGACGCCGATCTCGCGCGCCATCTTCTTCGACTTCACATCGAGCGAATGGACGAGGTCCCAGACGCGCTGCATGAACTGCAACGTCTCGCCTGAGAACTGCGACCGGGGCTCCGACGGATGGGGCATTTTGCGCAGCCTAGGCAGCTAGCAGCGCGAGGTCAACGCTTGTTCCGCTTCGGTTTTCGCGTGGCCTTGGGTTTCGGTCTGGCCTTCGACTTGGGTTTCGGCTTCGACTTCGACTTGGGTTTCGGCTTCGACTTCGACTTCGGCTTCGACTTCGACTTCGACTTGGGTTTCGGCGTCGGCTTCGGCTTCGGCTTCGACTTCCTCTTCGGCGTAAGCGTAGGCGTAGGCGGCTTCCCCTTCACCGCGACCTTGCCAGCCGCGGCAACCGGGGCCGGACCGATCAGGCGCTGGATCGCCGCGGCGATCTCGTCGGATTCGAGCGGGTTGGTCCACGTGTGGCCCTTGGCGTGCGCATCGGGCTCGATCGGGCGCTCGGCGATCCACGCGGCGGCCTCGTGCGCGCGCCGCAGCAGATCGACATCGCCGGCGTCGAGCGCAGCGACTTGGCCGACCACGAGCGCGTAGTGCAAGAACCCGCGCGCGATCTCGGTGTCGCCCTGCCATTCGAGCACGAGCCGGGTCAGCTCGCGCAGCGCACCGGCTCCCGGCCCGGCGACGAACTCGACGAGCGTATATGCGTACGCACCCGCGGCGCGTGCATCGCGGCGTTCGGCGAGCAGCGGCATGATCTGCGCGTGCAGCGCGGGGCTCCACAACCGGCCGAGCGCGTTGCCCATCCGCCAATATGCGCGACGCTCCGCGAACAATCGCTCGACGAGCGCGGCGCGTGCCACCGGCGAATCGATCTCCGACACCGCGGCGTAGAGGTTCGCGACGACGTCCTCGAGTTGATCGACGAACGACTTGCCGTAGTCGAACGCCGGCCCCGGCTCCTTCTGTGCCGCGTAGCGCACGCCGTACTCGGTCAGCGCATCGATCAGAAAGTCGGCGGCGCCCGGATGGGCGAAGCCGAACAGATGATGGCCGGCCGACCCTCGCGCTTGCATCCGCGGATGGTGGAGCACGGTCGAGATCATTGCGCGTGCAGCGCGGATCGCCTGGGCGGTGCCGAGGCGCGGTACGACGCACAGGTTCGCGTCGAACGGATCGAACAACGTATCGAACAACGAGCTGATGCACGTGCTTCCCGCGGTGCGCTCGACCAGATCCATCACGCGCGAGAACACGGACGGCGCGGGCAGCCACGGCGCGAGCGCCGCCCACAGCGATTTCTTTGCGAACGCGAGGTCGTGCAAGCCCGCGGTCGTCGCCGGCTCGGGGCCATCGACCGCCGCGAGCACGACGTCGATCAGCGGATGGTCGGCGCGATCGATTTGTGCCGCGATGACCGGCCCGAGCGCCTCGAGCGTGGGCAGATCGAGCATCACCGCGGTATGCGAGACCAGCTCGGAATCGCCGACTTCGCTCGCCGCCCATGCGATCAGCTCGGGCGTCGGTTTGTTGAGGGCGACGCGTTGCAACACTCGCCGCGCGAGCGCCGCTCGCGTCACCGCATCGAGGCCCTCGATCGCGCCGGAGATCTCCGCCGGCTTCTCGATCAATCGCTGGAACGGCGCGATCAGTGCGTCTGCGATCGCGATGTCGGCTTCGATCGCATCGGCCGGCAGTCCAGCGATCTGCGCCGCGCGCATCGCCATCTGCAGCCCGCGCCGGTTGTATCGATCGGCCGAGACCAGCGCTCGGGTCGCATTGACGAGCGCGCTCGTGTCGTACGCGAGCTCGTGGACGAGCCACAGCGCTTCGAGCGCGAGCCACCATGGCTCGTCGGACATCGGCACCGCGATCGCGAGTGCGTCGGCATGGCCGCTGGCGGTCGCGCCGGCGCGGCGATCGAGCATGGCGCGAACGAGCTCGGTGCCCGGCGTGACCTCGGGGATGCGATCGAGCACGGTCTTGACCAACGCGGCGTCGAGCGCGCCGGTCGTCAGCGCGCCGACGACCGATAGCGCGTGGGTCAGCGACTTCGTGCTCGGTGAGATTTCGAGCGCGCGCAGGCACGCGCGTGCGACTTCATCACCCTCGAGCACGAATCCTCCGTACGCGACCGCATAAGCGCGCCGCGCCCGAAACTCGGGGACCACCGAGACATCGGCGGCGAGCGCGAGCGGGCCGAACCGAGCGACGAACGCGCGCACGAGCTCTGCCGAGCGGCCGCCGATCGCGGCGACGACCGCCGAGCGCAAGCCATCGTCGACCAACGCGGTGGCGTGCAGCAGCCAATAGATCGCGAGGTGCGGGTCGCCCGGCAGGCTCGGCACTTCGGACGCGAACGCCGCATCGCACGCGGCGCGGGTCGGCCACGTGACGCGGAATAGGCCGATCGCCTTGCGCACGAGGTCCTCGGCCGACAGCACCGGCGCGCCGCCGTGGATCTGCGGCTGGGCGAACCACCAGACCAGCCATTGATAGCGCTTCGCGAGCAGTTGCGTTGTTGGCGTGCGCGCACGGCCCCCGCGTTCACCATCCGCGCGCTGCCTGATCGCGCGCAGCTGATGGTCTTGGAAGTACGTGCCGCGATCGCCGCGCAGGTCGTAGAGTGTGAAGTCGTCGTTCGTATCGTCGAGCACGACGAAGCCGGACAGCGTCTTGTCGATCGCGCCGAAGTACGCGTAGTTCGCGCGCAGGTGCGCGGACACCAGATCGGGGTCATCGCGGCGCGTCAGCTGCTCGTTGCCGCGCGCCGCCAGCTCGCGCGTCACCGTCATGCCGTAGAACCGGGTGGCCCACGTGGGGTCCAGGCTCGCCATTGCAACGAATGGCGTATCACAGCGCGATCACGCGTGCGCGATCATGGGCGTCGTCGGACCGGGGAGATCGACATGGTCGACCGTCGCCACTCGAGTCGCCACGGCATCGATCAATGTGGGGAGGTCTCGAGGGTCACCGCGACCAGTGCGATCCCTGCGGATGGATCCTCGCTCACGATATCGATGCGATCGATCGGAGATGGATCGACCTCCGCCGACAGCATATCGAGGAACCCGTGCGCGGGCTCGTCGCGCATCTGCTGGTCAACCTGGACTCGGCGCGTCTGCTGGTCGAAGTACACGTTCAGCCACGTGACCCCGCTCGGCGGTGGTGTGTACGTCATGTCGTTCAGCTCGCGATCCACCAACCAGCCGTCCCGCAGCGTAGATCCCCGGGTCAGCGCCACCGCCTCAGAGGCCCCGCTCACGTGATGAATCCCAAGGTGCCCGACCGCGTCATGCCGCGCGTCCTTCAACCAGACTCCCGAGATCAGCGCGTGTACCTGTCGCGCGATCACCGAGTTGACCGGGATCGCGAATCGATACGGGAGATCATCGCGGCCGTTCGCGTGCGTTCGCACTACGCCGGCGTTGCCCCCGAGCAACTCGAACGGGACGCCCTGCAAGAACACCTCACCGACGGGAGGTTGGGTTAGCCAATCGAGGGGGTGGTTTGCAAAGTGCGAAAGATCGACCTTCGTGAATCGCGGGGCGCCACCGTCCCGCGAGCGAGTCACGGCCAACGCACCGATCACGAGCAACGCGCCGACGGCAATCGCGCCACCGCCGACGATCCACCGCCTCACGCCACTCGTGCGCGGCGACCCCGGCTGGGTCCCCGAGTCTCGCTTCGGCGGATCTCCGGCTCGTCGCGACGACGCAGGCGGCCCGGCCAGTGGCGGCGCCGGGGGGGCACCTGGTCCGGTCGGTAACGTGTCGGCGAGCGGTGGCGCGTGGCCGGCCTCGGTCGATGCGATCGGTGCGAACAGGCTCGCGAGCTTCGACGCGACATGCGCGGCATTGGCAAATCGAGCCGGCGCCTCCTTCGCGAGACAGCGATCGACGATCGATGCGAACGCTGGCGACACGTGCTCGAGCGGACGATGCGGCTGCGTGGCGATCGCGATCGACAGCGCAGGTACGGTTTCCCCGGCGAACGGGAACGTTCCCGAAACGAGCTGGTACAACGTGACACCGATCGACCACACATCGCTTCGCGGATCGACCGCGCGAGGCGTCGCGAGCTGCTCCGGCGACATGTACTGCGGCGAGCCGATCACCGCATGCGTGGCGGTCAGCGTCTTGTCGGAGTCGTCTGGAAATGCGGTCGCGATCCCGAAGTCGAGGACCTTGACGAGCGGCGCCCCGCCACGACTCTTCGTCAGGAACAAGTTGGCGGGCTTGAAGTCGCGGTGGACGATGCCGATCGCGTGGGCCTCCGCGAGTGCTTCGCACGCCTGCGCGACATAATCGGCGGCGAGCTCGACGGTGAGCGGACCGCGGCGAATCGTCCGCGCCAGATCCATGCCTTCGAGCAACTCCATCACGATGTACGGCGTTCCCGTTGCCAACTCACCGACCTCGTAGATCCTGCACGCGTGCTCGCTCGTCAACCGCGCACTCGCGCGCGCCTCGCGCATGAAACGCTGGACGAGCTCGGTGGACGACACGAGCTCGCTCTTCAGCAGCTTGATCGCGACGGTTCGACCGAGACGGAGGTCGGTCGCCGCGAACACAACGCCCATGCCGCCTGCGCCGAGCTCGGCGTCGATCCGCCACTTCCCGTCGATCACGTCGTTAACGCGAACGCGCTCGGCCGCATTGGGTCGACTGTCCGTGTTCGCTGGGTCCCCGTCCACGTCGTTGATCGAAGCACCCCGGGCCGCGGTGCTCAAGCGTACGCAACAGCGATCGCGTCACACAGTCGACGCCGTTCAATACTTGGTCACGCTTGTGCGACCATCGGCGTCGCCGGACCGGGGAGATCGACATGGCCGACCAGCCAGCGCGCGACCGACTCGCGGGCGACCGTCGCGGTCAGCCAGTAGCGCTCGACCTCGCGGACGGCACGGGCGCGGCCCGAGGTGAGCGTCACCGGACGCACCGCGGTCCAATCGAGCGCGCTCGCCGCGAGGATCGCCTCGGCGACAGCGAGGTCGCGATAGGCGACTCCGATCTGGCTGTGACCGACCACCCACCGCATCGGCCAGCTCATCCGCGGTGCGCTGTCCGCGACGCCGGCAGCGCTGATCGCGAGCACGCGGCGCACGCCCGCAGGCCCAGCCCCGTCGACGATCGCACGCGCCGTGCGCGCGACCAGATCCGGCGGCGACAACAACCTCGACCACGGGTTGCGCGGCCACCGCCGGCGGATGCCGACACACGAGATCACGACCTCGCGACCTCGCATCGCGTCGGCGATCGCACCGTCGCGCAGCAGCTCGTCGCGGATCACGGTCGCACCCGCGGGCGGATCATAGGCGACGGACGGGCGGACCACCGCGGTCACGGCATGACCGGCCGCGACTGCCAAGCGCACGACGTGCACGCCACAGCCGCCGGTTGCACCGAGCACCAAGATTCGAGCCATGCCGTTACGATGCAGTGCGTCGGCGTTGTGACGTGCGGCGTGGCGTCGCAGCTGAGCCGTGATCGTCCTCATCGGAGACTTCGGTCTCTATGAACCGCGCCTCCGTCAACGCGGCTCGCAGGGAGAGCGGTTGCAGCTTCATCAGGACGAGGTCTGTGTGCCCGTCGCCCGCGCGATCGACGTAGCCGCGCGATTCGCCGCGCACGATCGGCGCGGTCGAGGATCCCGATGCCTTTCCATCGGGGACGAACAGCATCGAGGACAGCTCGGGTCGACCGCGATTGCTGCTTGGCATCGGCGAAATCGCTCCGCACACGGCCTCGTCACGCCGGAGCCACACGGCCGGCGTCTGGAGATTCCAGGTCCCGTGCGTGAGGACTACTTCGGCAACGACTGCCAGCGGCTTGCCCACCGCTCGCGACCGCGACGGCGGAGCGCGATGGCGATCGTCGGTGCCAAACGCCTGCGCGATTCGGTCCATCTCCGCCAGCAGACGCCGCGGCCTGCGCTCATCCGATAGCTTCCACGCGAGCATCTTGCCCGCGTTGGACGTGTGGTACGTGCCGAGGCGACTGCGCAGGTCTTGAACGAGCGCGCTGCTCTCCATCGCGGTCACGGATCCCGTGCCCTCGAAGTGGATCGCGTAAACGGCGCCGCCTGGACGGCCCCGGGCCCAGTCGTGGAAGAAGAATGATACGTACGCCTGCGCCATCCACCGCGAGCGTCCGACCTGGAATCGCCATCGCCGCGAGACCGAAAGGTCTTCGAGTGACCAGCCTTGTTCCCGCGCCACGATGGCGCGCGACATGCGCCAGGCGAGCCGCGACGACGCGACATGCACGGGTGGAAGGGCGACGAAACGCGATTGTGTCACCGCGCGCAATGGTCGCACGTCCGACGATGACGAGGAGGACCGCTACCAGCAGTCGTCGGCGATCGACATCAGATCCAGCTCGCTCGCCTCGACGAGCTTGCGCGCATGGGCGATGCCCGGCAGGACCTCGCGCGCGTAGAACCGCGCCGCCGCGAGCTTGCCGCGATAGAACGCGCGGTCGGCTTCCGAGGCGCTCGCTAGCTTGTCGTTGGCGACCTTCGCCGACACCGCGAGCCGCCAGCCGATCACGAGCTCGCCGAGCGCGGCGAGGATGCGATTACCCTGCAGCCCAACGTGGTAGACGCTCGCCGCGACCTTGCCCATCATCGCGCCGAAGATCGCCTGGACGTCGCCGAGCGCCGCACCGAGCGCCGCCTTCTCGACCGCGAGCTCCGCTGGCAACCCGGCCGCGGTCTTACCGATCTCGCCGAGCAGCGCGGTCAGCGTCGCGCCGCGATCGCGCGCGACCTTGCGGAAGAACAAATCGAGCGCCTGGATGTGGGTCGTACCCTCGTACAGCGAATCGATCTTCTGATCGCGGATGTACTGCTCGATCGGATAGTCCTGGCAGTAGCCCGAGCCGCCGAAGCACTGCAGCGACAGCGCGAGCAGCTCGTAGACCTTCTCCGAGCCGTAGCCCTTGATGATCGGCAGCAGCAGGTCGTTGAGCTGCGCTAGCGGCCTGGCCTCGGCGCTGTCGTGCCCCCCGCGCAGGTCGATCTGGTCCTGGACGTGCGCGGTCCACAGCACCATCGCG
>CAZDGY010000163.1:0-9671 GCA_964504685.1 uncultured Kofleriaceae bacterium
ACCGGCGATATCGGTGACGACACCGGATAGCGTGACGTTGCGGATCAGATGATTCTCCGCGTCCGAGACCGCGAGGTCGCCGGTCTGGAGCAGCGCGATGTCCCACGGCTGGTTGAATTGCGCCGCGGTGCCCGTACCGACCGCGTAGCCCGGCACGTCCATCATCCCGGCGAGCACGGTGAGCGTCGGCGGCGACTGCGATGGATCGAGTAACTCGATCACGTGGTGCTCGTAATCGGCGAGTGCGATCTGCCCACTGCCGAGCAGGGCCATGCCGCGCGGCCGGCCGATGTCGCGGATGACCACGGTCGCGGTCCCGGTCGACGGATCGACCTGCCAGATCGTCCCGCTCGTGATCGAGCGGTTGCCTTGATCATCGCCGTCGGTCTCGACCCACAGCGTGCCGGTGCTCGACAGCTGTAAGCCGAACGGACGGACGAACGTCGGGCTCGACACCAGCGTGGTCACCGTACCGTCGGTCTCGACCTTGCGAATCAGGCTGTCGTCGAAGTCGGCGATGTACGCCACGCCGCTGAGGCCGAGCGCGACGTTGACCGGATTCGAGAACAGCCCGTAGTCGCGCGGGCCATTCGCGGTGCCGGCGACATCGCAGCCGGACAGCGTCGCAACTTTCAGCGAGATCTCGGGCAGCGTGCACGACAGCGACGCATCGGCGCCGCCATCCCCACCGCCACCGCCACCGCCGCCGCCGTCGGTTGTCGAATGGCTCGAACCACAAGCCGCCAGCATTAGGCTAACGAGCGCGCGCTTCTTCGACATAAGCCTGATCATATGAGTGCTCATCATTCGTGGCAACTTGCACAGTTCGTGCGCAGCTCAAGGCGTGATTCCATCACGTGCGAGCTCGCTCGCTGTAGCTTCACTCGCGTGTGCGGGTGTGGCGTACCAGCCCGGATCGCCGTCGCCGGTGAGCCGATCGCGGATCTTGATGAGCGTGAACATGCCGCCCATGTCGATCGCGCCGAACGGTCCCTTGCCGCCAACCATCGCGATCGAGCCCTTCGGCACATCCATGACCATCGCGCCCGCCATCCCGGCCGCACCCATCGCCATCGCGCCGGGCACGACGCGACCGAGCTTCGCATCGAGATCGCGCGTGTCGGCACCGATCAGGTTCGCGGCGTCGTGACCCATCTGGTTCATCGTGTGATGAGTCATATGGCAGTGCATCGGCCAATCGCCGGGCGCGCGCGCCTCGAACTCGATCACGCGCACCGCGCCGGTCGGGACGAGGACGGTGGTTTCGGGAACGCGAGCCGAGGCGGGCACGACACCGCCGTCGGTCGCGACGACCTCGAACGCGTGACCATGCAAATGGATCGGATGGTGATCCATCGGGCCGAGGTTGCCGATCCGGATGCGCACGAGATCGCCGACCTCGGCGACAAGCGGCGCGGTCGCGGGAAACGCCTTGCTGTTGAACGTGAGCACGTTGAAGTCGTTCATCGCGAGCGGATCCGCACGGTGGGCGCCGATCGGGATCTTCCATTCGTGCGCGAGCAACGCGTAATCGCGAACGCGGCGAGACTCACCACCATGCGGATGGACGACGATCATGCCCATCATGCCGAGCGCGATCTGCGTCATGTCGTCGACGTGCGGGTGATACATGTACGTGCCCGCGTGCGCGAACGTGAACTCGTATTTGAACGTCGCGCCCGGTGCGATCGGCGGTTGCGTCAACCCGCCGACGCCATCCATGCCGTTCGGCACCGCGACGCCATGCCAGTGCACCGAAGTCGGCTCGGGCAACTTGTTGGTGACGTAGATCCGCACGCGATCGCCTTCGTCGACCTCGATCAGTGGGCCGGGCGTCGTGCCGTTGTAGCCCCACGCGGCGATCGCAAGACCGGGCGCGATCTCGTGCTGCACCGGCTCGGCGGTGAGGTGAAAGACTTTGGCATCGCCGACGCGCTTGGCCGGAAGCGTCGAGCCGTTGGGGACGATCACGCTGGCGCTGTGCGCCTTGCGCGCGGGCGAGCTCTCGGCCTTGTCGGTCGGTGCGGCAGCGGCGACGCGGCGAGTAGCGAGTGCTGCGCCGGCGGCGAGCGTAGACGACAACATCGTGCGGCGGCTGACGGTCATGGCGCCTCGGGGGTAGAGCGTTCGAGCATCGCGCCGCGGCCGAGCGCGGTCGCTTCGGAGCTGGCGTTCCAGTAGCGACGAAGGGCGTCGAGATAGTCGTGCGAGGCATCGGCGAGCTCGCGGCGCGCGAGGATCAGCTGGAACGGATCGGCATCCATCGCGTTGTAGTGGAGCAGCGTCTCGTCGACGATCTGTTGGCGCAGCGGCAGCACGACCTCGCGCAGGTGGCGAGCTTCGGCGTATGCAGCGAGCGCGGCGACACGGACCGCACGTGCGCGTGCGCGAAGCTCGACCGCGACTGCTTCGGTCTCGTGTTCGGCATGATGCAGCTCGGCGGCGGCCCGTGCGCGCGGACCTTGGCGTTGATCGAACAGCGGCAAGCCGAGTCGGATCGCGGGGCCGACTTCGGCGCCGGCATCGCGATCGATCACCGATGCACCGACGCCGAGCTCGGGCACGAATGCGCGCATCCGCTCGACGCCGAGCGTGTTCGCCGCGGCTTCGCCGTGGGCACGTTCGGCCGCGAGCTCCAGGCTCGCGGACACCGCGGTGGCCTCGAGCGCGTCGAGTTGCGGAGCCTCGGCTGGCAGCTCGCGCAGTGCGCCGGTCGCGGTCCACTTCGTCCGGTCGCCGGACAGCCCGAGCAAGGCATTCAACGCTTCGCGGCGTAGCTCGATCGCCGCTTCGGCGCGACCGAGCGCGACGCGAGCTTGCTCGCGGGCATCGCGATCGCGAGCCTGCGCGAGGTCGGTGGTGTTGCCTGCAGCGTGCATGCGCTCGCGTAGCGTAGCGGCGGCATCGGCAGCATCGAACGCCGTGCGGCGGAGCTCGAGCTCTTGCTGCGCGGCGAGCAAGTCGTGCCACGCGATCTCGACGCGCGCCGCGAGCTGGAGCGCGGCGGCTTCGGCGGTCGCGCGCGCGGCGGAGATATCGGCGTGCGCGGCAGCGCGCCGGCGCGGCATCTCGATCAGGCCGAGCACCGGCTGGATCGCGTCGAGCTCGTACTCGTGATCGTGGCTGCCGAACCGCAGCTGGATGTCGACGGCGGTCGGGCCGAGCACGGTCGCCGATGCGAGCTCGCTGCCCGCGATGCCGAGGTCGTCGAGCGCAACGGCGAGCCGAGGGCTGGTCGCGAGCGCGATCCGTACCGCCGCGGCTTCGTCGATCGGCTTGGCGAGCACGGCATCGATCTCGGACGCGGGCACTCGCGGCGAGCCGAGCTTGTGCTCGAGGTCCGCGTCGATCGGCGCGCGGAGCTCGCGAGTGCTCGGCACGCAGCCGAACCAGAGCACGCAGGCGAGAGTCGCGGCGCGCGTTGTCATGACCCCGGCATGCCGGTCCCGGGCATGCCGGGCATGTGGTGTTCCGGCTCGGGCGCGGTGCGCAACGCGGGCACCTCTGGATACGTCACGACGTGCGCTCGCAGCGACGGCGGTGGCCCGGCGAGGCGACCGATCGGCGCGTGCGGGTCGGCTGGGCTCTGCGCGCGCGGTGCGGGTGCGGACACCGCGCAACCAGCGAGAGCGAGCACGACCAAGAGACGCATCACATCGCCATCTTGCAGGAACCGGTCGCGAGGTGCTGCGCGTGCATGCGCGCCTCGCTCTGCAGCGCGGAGATGTCGCTCGGGTTCGTCGCTGCGAGCTCGATGCGAGCTCCGTGGTCGATGTCATGCACCGTCGCGGTCGCTCGCGTCGCGATCATGTCGGCAAAGCGATGACCGTCCGCGTGACGGTCGTGCAACGCGGCGACGAATGCCTGTGCCCGCGCGAGCAACGCTTGGAGATCGCCGGTCGTCACGAACACGAGCGCGGCGCCGGTCGGCGTGTCTTCGACCGTGATCGATGTGCCCGGGACCGCAACCGGGCACGTCAGATCATCGGGCTCCGCAGACACTGGAGCCTCTGTCGCGGGACCTTTCGCGGCGGGAGATGCGCTGCCACACGCAGCAACGAGCGCGAGGGCAACGAAGCGATACGACATCACCCGTGTATATCACTCCACGCCGAGCCCGAGCCCGAGCCGCTCACGCCCGAACTGTTCTCCCGGCCGTGATCCAGCCGGTGAGCCCGCCAGCGACAAGCCCGACCACGATGCCGCTCGCCCCGCCGAGCCCGGTCGTGCCACAGCCGAGCAAGCCAGTGAGAGCAGCGGTCGCTATCGCCGCTGCGCCGAACACGCGCGGGCACGGATCGTGTGCGGCGAATTGCCCGACGAGAGCGCCGACCACCGAGCTCGTGCCGAAACACACGACCATGCACAGCCAAGTCGGGTTCGATGCGCAGGTCTCGCACGCGGGGCCGAATCTGCCGTGGCTCGCGGCAAACACGAGCGCCGGCGCGATCAGCGGCGGCAATCCCGCGAGCACACCGGCGAGTGCGCCGCGCCGAGCCGCGCCGCCACGCCAACCGAGCGCAGCGAGCGTCGCGCCAAGCGCAGCGACGAGCGGCCACGTCGCGCTCGATGCACGGTGCAGCGCGAACGCAACCGCGGCAAGTGCGCTCGCGATCGCGATGCCGCGGACAGCGGAGAGGACGTGCGCGCGCTCATACGCGGACCGCGCCCGGGCGAGAGCGAGCTCAGAGCGTGCCATGGCGTGACCTCCACGACGTACGAAGTCGCGCGAGCGCGCGTTCGAGTCGTTTGCGAAACGTGGCTGGTGCGAGCGAGCGGCGCAGCTCGTCGTCATCGCCAATCACCGCGAAGATCACCTCGCGGTCGTGCGACGCGAGAGTATCGAGCGCGGCGAGAGCAGCGCGCACCAGCTCGCGTTCTTCGGCCACGGCCGCGCCATCGCTCGAGCCCGTGTCGACCGCTGCTGCGAGTTGCTCACCGCGACGCTGCGTGTGCCGGCGTGCGGTGCGCGCCTGCCATGTCGCGACCGCGAGGGCCCAGGTCAGCGCATCGCGCTCGCGATCGAACCGATCGAGCTGGCCGAACAGCCGGACGACGGTCTCTTGCGCGCAGTCTTCGGCGAGGCTCGCGTCGCCGACCAGCCGCGTCGAGTAAGCGACGAGCACTGGCCACAGGGCGTGAAACAGCGGATCGATCGCACCGCGTTCGCCATCAGCGGCCGCGACCAGTAGGCGTTGGAGCTCGGCGCGATCGATCACGTCACGGTATCAATGATGGTTGCACAGCGGGCAGTGCGCACAGTTCGGACAACACGATGGGGAACACGTGGTTGGGCGCGTTGCCGCGTACGCGGCGATCGGAACCAGCAAGAAGGCGGCGACGGCAATTCGGCGGATGTGCTTCATGTCCGGTATAGGCGCAACGCCCGTGATCCGTGACACCCATCTTCAGATCGATGCGACCGTTCGAGCAATCGCTTGCCCGACGTCGATGACCTCGCGATACCCCAGCTCCTGTCTGATACGCGAGCTGTCGAGCACCAGGTCGACCGGGTTCGTGATTGGGACCACGAGCTCGGACGGCACCTGGTCGTCGGGGACTACATCGACGTCGCCAAGTATTGACCGGAGCCGCTCGACCGCCGATGGCGTAGCCGGCTCACCGACGTTGTAGATCCGCCCCCGCGCCTCGCGATGCGTTGCCGCGAGGCCGATCGCGTGCGCGATGTCTTCGACGTAGCCGTGCGTCCATCGCCACGCTGCAATCCGCTCGCTTATCACGATCGGAGTGCGACTGCGCGAGCGTCGAACCGCTGCGCCAAACGCAGGCGCCGGATCTCCCGGGCCGTAGACTTTCGGCAGGCGCAACACGGTCGCGCCCGCACCGAGCACGACGCGCTCGACCAGGAGCTTGTCATAGTCGATGAACGTTCCCTTGGGCGTCACGGCCTTGCGTCCGTAGGGGTAGAGCTGGACACGAAGCTGGGCGTCCTCCGCGAGCGGCCCGGGCTGCACGCCGTCCCAGAGCTCCCGACCGCGCAGCTGATCGTACACAAAGTAGACGTCGCCGCTCGACGCGACGACGAGATGTCGGTCGCGCGCTTGGCTCACAACCTCGCGCGCGGTGGTCTCGTCGAACAATCCGAGGTGGATGATGACATCGCCCGCGTCGAGCTTGTCACCACGGCCGGCGATATGGACCACGTGACCGCGGCTCGCGAGCCACTTGCAGACATGCCGACCGATGAATCCGAGTCCCCCGCCGACGATCACGTCCACGTGGGAGAGTTTACTCCGACGGGCTCGACGACGTGCTGGCCGAATACCCGGCCGCTTCGACCGCCGCGACCAGCTGCGTAGCGTTGGCCTCGCCGCTCACCGTCGCGCGCTGGCCGGCGAGGTTGACCTCGACCGCCGTGACGCCCGGGACCGCGCGCAGCGCTCGATCGACGTGACGCACGCAGTTGTTGCAGGTCATCCCGATGATGCGCAACGTGGTAGTCACCTACGTAACCGTAGCACCTCGTGGCAAACACGACGATCGATCTTCCGGTCTTGGGCATGACATGCGCAGCGTGCGTAGGTCGGGTCGAACGCGCGATCGCTGCGCTGCCCGGCGTTACCCGCGCCGAGGTCAATCTGCCGCTGTCGCGTGCGCGGATCGAGCTCGATGCCGCGCAGGTCACGCCGCGCGCGCTCGCCGATGCGATCCGCGACGCTGGCTACGAAGTCCCGGCCGACGCGCTCGACGTCGCGGGCGAACCGCGCGATGGCGGTGCCAAGCTTGCCGCGATCGAGCGTGCCGAACGCGCCGAGGTCTCGACGCTGCGTCGCGACGCCGTGATCGCGCTCTTGCTCACCGCGCCGCTGTTCGTGATCGCGATGATGTTGTCGGCGAGTCGCGCCACCGTCGCCGCCGAGCTCGTGCTCGGGACAATCGTCGTGCTCGGGCCCGGTCGCCGCTACTTTCGCGGTGGGCTCGCGGCGGTCCGTCACTCGAGCCCGGACATGAACACGCTGATCGCGCTCGGCGCCGGGGCAGCGTGGGCGTCGTCGGTGGTCGTCGCGGCGCGCTGGCTCGCGGATCCGATCGGCGAACCGCCGCCACTGTACTTCGAAGCGGGCGCTGCGATCGTCGCGTTCGTGATGCTCGGCAAGCTACTCGAGGCGCGTGCTCGCGCGACGCTGTCGAGTGCAGTGCGCGGGCTCGTCGCGCTTGCTCCGGCACGCGCGCGCAAGACATCGGGGGAAGAGGTCGACGCCGCAACCCTCGAGCCCGGCGACGAGATCTCGATCCGCCCGGGCGAACGCCTGCCCGCCGACGGCACGGTGATATCCGGAACGTCGGCGATCGACGAGGCGATGCTGACCGGCGAGAGCTTGCCGGTCGACAAGACCGAAGGCTCACCCGCGTACGCCGGCACGCTCAACCATCACGGCGCGCTGGTCGTGCGCGTCGCTCGCGCCGGCGCCGCCACCGCGCTCGCTCGGATCGCACGCGCCGTCGAAGATGCGCAGGGTCGCAAAGCGCCGATCGCGCGGCTCGCCGATCGCGTCTCCGCGTACTTCGTCCCGGCGGTGCTGGTGATCGCAGCGCTGACGTTCGCCGGCTGGATGATCGGCGGCGCGACGGCGGGCACCGCCCTCGGTCGGATGATCGCGGTGCTCGTGATCGCCTGCCCGTGCGCACTCGGGCTCGCGACCCCGGCTGCGGTTGCGGTCGCGACCTCGCGCGGCGCGGAGCTCGGCGTGCTGTTCAAAGGCGGCGACACGCTCGAGACCGCGAGTCGGGTCACCGTGGCGTGTCTCGACAAGACCGGCACGCTGACTGCTGGCAAGCCAGCGCTCGTCGGCGAGCCCGATCACGACATGCTGCGGCTCGTCGCGTCGGCGGAACAAGCGAGCGAGCATCCGATCGCTCGCGCGATCGTCGCTGGCGCGATCGAACGCGGACTCGTGCTCGAAGTGCCGACCCACGCGACGATCGAGCCGGGTGCTGGCATCGCGGCGACCGTCGCTGGCCGTGCGGTGCGTGTCGGCACGCAGGCGTTCGTCGGCGGAGCTCCGCTCGCGGCGGCCGAGGCGCTCGCCGCGCAAGGCCGCACCGTGTCGTACGTGACGATCGATGGCGCACCGGCGGGGTTCGTCGCGGTCGCCGATCCACCGTCGGCGACTGCGCGCGCTGCGATCGCAGCACTACGCGCGCGGCACATCGAGCCCGTGATCGTCACCGGTGATGGTGCGGGCGCCGCGCAGTGGATCGCGAGCGAGCTCGGAATCACGCGCGTGCACTCGAACGTGCGGCCGATCGGCAAAGCGAAGATCGTCGAAGCCGAGCGCGCGACGGGTGCGGTGGTCGCGATGATCGGCGATGGGATCAACGATGCACCCGCACTCGCTGCTGCTGATCTCGGCGTCGCGATCGGCTCGGGTGTCGATGTGGCCGCGGCTGCGGCGGATGTCACGCTGCTCGGCGGCGGCATCGCGGGGTTGCCGATCGCGTTTGGGTTGGCGCGTCAGGCGCTGCACGTGATCCGGCGCAACTTGGTCGCGGCGTTTGCGTACAACGTCGTGTGCATACCGATCGCGGCCGCGGGCTTGCTATCGCCGGTCGTCGCGGGTGCGGCGATGTCGGTGTCGAGCCTGTCGGTGCTCGCCTCCTCGCTGCGGCTGCGAAGCTGGCGACCGTAGAGCAGGACGCGTAAGATGAGGTAATGCGGCTATGGGTCGTCGGTGCGGTGCTCGCGGGATGCAACTTCTCCGCAGCGCAGGGCCCGGTCGCGACCGCTGATGCGCCGCTCGGCAGCGCCGACGCCGCGATCGACGCGCAGCAACTCCAAGACGGCACGAACATCCCCGCCGACTGGTGGGATCCGGCGTGGACGCACCGCCGGCTGATCACGATCGACAACACGAGCGTCACATCGTCGCTCGCGGCGTTCCCCGTGTTGATCTCGCTGACGTCCGCGGGCTTTGACTACGGCGATACGCACGACGGCGGCGCCGACCTCCGGTTCATCGCGAGCGACCATACGACCGTGCTGCCCTATGACGTCGACACGTTCAACGGCGGTGGCACGTCGACGTTCTGGGTTGCGGTCGATATCCCCGCATCGCCGAGCCCGAAGCCAACACTCTGGCTGTACTACGACAACGGCGCGGCGCCGCCGGCGACGAACGCCGCCGCGGTGTGGTCGACCGAGGTCAGCGTCCATCATTTGACCGACTTCACCGACGCCAGCGGCAATGGCCACGATGGCGCGGCCTCGTCGATGAATACGACCCCGACCATCGCCGGTGGCAAGATCGGCGGCGCGCGGTCATGGGACGGCGTGGACGATCAAGTCTTGATCCCGGCATCGACCGCGTACGACTTCACGACGTCGATGTCGGTGTCGCTATGGGCGCAAGTGACCGCGTTCACCGCCGATCAATGGGACTGCTTCATCTGTAAAGCGAACGCCGCATGGCGCGTCCATCGCGGCAGCACGACGTCGCATGCTGACTTCGGTACGACGCAGGCGTCCGGGACCGACAACCTCGACACCACGTCGAATGTCACCGGCGGAGCGTGGCATCACATCGCGGTCGAGTACGACGGGACAAACAAGTCGATCTACTTCGATGGCGCGCTCCAGGCGTCGCAACCGGCTACGACGATCGAAGTCACGAGCGACCCGGTCGATTTCGGCGAGAACACCGGCTCGGGCG
>CAZDGY010000164.1:0-9629 GCA_964504685.1 uncultured Kofleriaceae bacterium
CGGCATGGCATCTGCGGTCCTCGTGGGTGTCAGCCCGATCTACGGCCTGTACGCGAGCGCGCTCGGGCCGATCCACGCGTTTGCGATCTCGGGCGCCGGGCTGCTCGTGTGCGCTCTGACCTTTCGCCGCGCCCTGCCCGGTCTGCGCGTGGTCAGCCGGCCTCGCTACGCCGAGCTCGGGCTACTCGAAGAATGATCGCGGCGCGAAAGAAAGCGCGACCGCTGATCACGCTGTGCACGCTCGTCGCGTCCTCCGCTGCGCATGCCAATCCGCGTCCGGATGACTTCGTCGACGTCGCGGCGGCGATCCCGGACGCCGTGCTCGACCTGCGCTACGCCTCGACCGACAACTTCACCGGCGAGAAGCTGTACGCGCACGCGACGTGCAAGCTGCGCCGCGTCGTCGCCGAGCAGCTCGCCGAGGCCGCGAAGCGGCTGCGCGCACAACATCGCCGGCTGCTGCTATGGGACTGCTACCGGCCGGCGTCGGTGCAGCAGATCCTATGGCGGCACAATCCCGACCCGCGGTTCGTCGCCGATCCGAAGGTCGGCTCGGTTCACAGTCGAGGCGCCGCGGTCGACGTCGGCCTCGTCGACCTCGACGGCGTGGCGGTCGAGCTGCCGACCGCGTACGACGCTGCGACGCGCGACGCTTTTCGCGATCGCGCGCTCGACGGTCAGCACGGCGCAGAAGCGCGCACGCTCGAGGCCGCGATGACCGCCGCCGGCTTTGTCGGCCTAGCCACCGAGTGGTGGCACTTCGACTTCAAGAGCGGGAAGCCGTTCCCGCTCGCCGACGATCCGCTGTAAGCCGCCTAGGGGAACGACACCGGGCACGCATCGAAGCTGCCGCCGCTGCCAGGATCGGTCGGAATAGCGACCTCGCGCGTCGACGCATCGATCGATAGCAAGAACGCGCTGAGGTCGGCGACCTTCGACGCGTCGGCGAGCTCGACGCTGAAGTTCGCGTTGCCCGCGTTGGTGTGGAAGCTCCACGCCGGGTTCGTGAACAGATCGGTCAGCGACGGCGATTGGCCGTGGTGGAGATACGGCGCGCCGAGCGCGAGGCCGTAGAGCGATGGCACGTTGTAACCGGCTCGCCCCTCCGCTCGCACGAACGCACCGGTGAGCGGACGAACCTCGAGCGCATCGGTCGCCGCGCCGTTGCCGAACGTGCCGACGTTGCGCAGCGAGCACGCGGTCTGGCCGATCGCGATCGCGGCGGCCTCAGCCGGGCCGGTTGCATCCTCGGCGAGGATCGGTTGCGCCGAGACCTGCGTGCGCGGCGCGCCCTGGTTCAAGTACGACCACGTCAGCGGGAAGAAGCCCGGCGGTGTGAACGTCGCGGTCGCGAGCGAGCTGTTCGTCGCACTCGCCGGCGTGAAGTAACGGCGCGACACGGTCCAGCCGGCGCCGCCGTGGCACTTCGCGCAGTTGCCGTCGGCGAACACTTGTTGGCCGCGGGTCACCGATGCCGAATCCGCGGCGCGTCGCGCGTGCACCGGTTGGATCGTCTGGACGTACGCTTGGATATCGTCCCAGTCTTTGTGACCGCACGTCGCGATCGCCGGATTGTTCGCGAGCTCGGCGAGCGGTTGCTGCAGCCCGCCGATGCCGACGAGCGAGACCTGGATCTCTTTGTCGAGCGCACCGCAGTCGGACATCTGCGCCGCGGTCGTGATCGCGCCGAGCCCGCCCGAGACGTCGCGCGTATTGCGCTCGAAGTCGTGCTGCTCGTCGAAGATCGCGGTCCAGTTCAGCATGCGTTGCTTCTGGGCGCCCGGGCCGTGCGAGAACGTGCCGTCTTGCGACGTCGTCTGGCGCGGACCGGCGGTGAACTGCCACGTCATGTTGTCGGTCAGGCCGTCGGGGTGGCACGAGCCACACGATGACCAGCCCTCGCCGCCCTTCGCAGCGTTCGCGGGGTTCGCCGACCAGCGTGCGCGGCCGGTGAAGTAGAACCGCCGCCCGCGTTGCGCCGATGCTTCGGTCGCGTCGGTCGGCAGCGCCGCCGACGACACCGCGGAGGTCAGCTCCTGCGCCGCGAGATCGACGACGCCGAGGCTGCGCGTGACCCAGCAGTTGACGTATGCCTTCGAGCTCGCCTTATCGACGACCAATCCGGTCGGCGCTTGGCACTGACCGATCGTCGTGTTGCCTGCGAGATCGATCTCCTGATTCTGCGTCGAGCCGATCGCGACGTCGGTGCCGAACGTGACGCGCACCATGACATCGCCCGCGCGGCCGGTGACGTACGCGACGCCGCTGCCATCGACGAAGTCGATATCGGAGAGCTCGCCCGGGATGAACCGCGGGCTGGTCGCCGACGGCGTCGGGATCGCATCGTAGATCTTGCGCGCGAGGTTCACCGTGCCGCTCGCATCGCGAACCTCGGACCCGGCGGTTAGATCGGCGACGTAGACGACCGGGAACACGTTGTTGTCGTAACGCGCGGGCCCTTGCGGCGACGCGGCGACGCTCGTCACGTACAGCCGGCCATTTGCGACCGCCATCGCACCGAGCTGATTCGGTGCGGCATGCACGGTCGGATTGCCCGCGACTCCACCTGCAGGGAAGCCGGAGTCGATCGACGCGAGCGAGATGTCCTTGGCGGTCATCAGATCGCCAAGCGCGATCAGCTTGATGTCGCCAGTGCGGCCGTCGTCGCTCGCCTCGCCGCCGGGCACCGGCGTGCCGAAGTACTGCGCGACGATCAGCGTCTCGTCGCTATCGCTCGGGTCGAGGTTGTTCGTGACCATCAGCGCGCGCGGCCGGTCGATCGCGATCGAGCTCGTGATCGCCATCGTCGCGGTATCGATCACCGAAACGCGACTCTCTGCGAACTCGGCGACGAACAACTGGGCGCCGGTCGGAGACAGCGCGAGCCCGATCGGCTCGGCCCCGACTTGCACCGTCGCATCGACCGTCGGCGTGCCGCCGTCGATCCCGGTGACCCGCACGACCGTGCCATCGGCGCGATTCGACACGTACGCGGTCGTGCTATCCGGCGCGATCACGACACCGGCCGGCGATCCCCCGGTCGCGACCTTGGCAGTGCGCGCGTTGTCGCTGGTCTCGAACACCGACAGCGAGCCATCCTCGGGGTTGACCATCGCGACGTGCGAGCCATCGTCGGATAACGCGATCGTGCTCGACCGCGAGGCGCGCGATAGCACCGGACCCGAAGGACCGGCGGCGTCGTCCGCCGGTTTCGAGCTGCCGCCACAGGCCGCAGCGGTCACCAACAAAGCAAGACTAGGTTTCCAAGCCATAAGTTGCCTCCTGAAGGCGCCGTTCGGGGCGCTTCGGAACCAAGAGGAGGCGGTTCGCGGCTTGTCGCAGAACCGCGCCGACAGCGGCGAAGATCGCGACTATTTCGCTTCGGCGTGCGACTTCGGTCGGGTCAGCACCTCATCCATCAAACCGTAGTCCTTCGCCTGAGCCGCTGGCTGTGCTCGATCACGGTAGGGACGAGCACCTTCGACATATTCGCTGAATATCCCATCACCGCTGCTCGGGGCCCGCGAGCCAGGCGATTACCGCGGCGCGAGAGAACCGCCACTGGTCGCCGACCTTGCGACCGGGCAGCTTGCCGGCTTCGGCGAGCTCGATCACGACCTGCTCGGCGAGCTGGAGCAGCTGCGCGGTCTGCGCCGCGTTCATCACCTCGGGCGGGTCGTACGGCTGGAACGAGTACGCGCCGAGCGTCGGCCCCGAGTCGCCAAGCTCGACGGTGACCCGCCGTGGCTGGGCGAGCGCGCCGAGCGCGGACAGACCGCGCCGGGAGTCGGGATCGATATACTTCGCGACCAACCCGGCGATCAGATCCTTCTTGTGGACGCCGAGCACCTCGGAGGCTCGGTCGAGCTTGTCGACCGCGGCGGCCGGCAAGCGAACGTAGAGCGCGCCCTCGGGTGCCGGCGGGGTTCGTTTTGACATATCTGATATATATCTACAAATATCTCCCTGGTCAAGCGGGCGTTCGCGGCGTGAACAACACCTTGCCTTCGCTGGTCGCGCCGCGCGTTAGGGCGAGCGCTTCACCGTGCTCCGCGAGCAGCTTGGTCGCACGAATCTCCGAACGCAGATCGTCGCCGAGCCGACGTTGCGCCGCGTTGAGCGTGCGCAGCTGGCCGAACAACGACGTGCGCTCGACCCAGGCGTACATCGTGAACCCGTCGATGCGGAGGCTGCGAAACACCAACGGCTCGACGTCGATCTGACACGGCTTGCCGGACAGCATGCCGTAGACGAGGATCCGTCCGTCATTGCCGATCGCGAGCGCGAGCTGTCCGGTCGCCTCGCCCGCGATCGCGTCGAACCCGAACCGCACGCCGAGCTGGTCGCACAGCGCGCGCAATGCGGCATCCGCACCGGGCTCGCTCGTCACGACAACGTGCTCCGCGCCTATCGCGCGCAACGCCGCGGCCTGCTCCGGCCGGCGCACGATGTTGACGAGCGGTAGGCCCGCGCGCAGGCATAGGCGAACCAGCATCTTGCCGAGCGCGCCCGCAGCGGCGTTTTGCACGAACGCGCGATGACCGGCACGCCGCGCGGTTTGGAGCAACACGCTCGCGGTCAGCGGGTTGGTGAGCAACATCGCTGCTTGTTGTGGGTCGGTGGACTTCGCGAGCGGGGCCGCTCGCATCGCGTCGATCACCGCGTACTCGGCCCACGTGCCATCACCGTCGCCCGCGGCGCACGCAACCTCGCGCCCGAGCATGAACCGTGCGAACGGTCCGCCGCCACTCGCGACGACCGTGCCCGTCCCTTCGAACCCGGCGATCGAGCCGAGCGGCTTCTTCACCTCGTAGCTGTCGTCGAGGAACATCAGATCGTTCGGGTTGATCGGGGCGGCGCGCATGTGGACGAGCACCTGACCGCGCCGTGGCGTCGGCACCGGGCGCTTGACCAGCTCGACCCCACCCGCGACCGTCGCGAGCGCATGCATCGTGGCCGGCAACGAGTGACTGGATAGCAACTTCATCGCGCCCGCTTCTTCGGCGCCGCCGCCGCGACCATCGCGCGCAAGGCCACGCCGACGGCTTCGAGCGGAGCGCGACTGCGTTGTACGCGAGCGAGCAGCAGCGCTCCTTCGATCGACGCGAGCGCGACGACCGCGAGCTGATGTGCGGACCGCGCAGTGATACCCGCGGCGGCGAGATACGCGGAGATCGCGCGCTCCCATTCCGCGTAGTGCGCGACGATCGCTTTGTGGACCGGCTCCGATGGATTCTCGAGCGCGACGGCCGCGACCGGGCAGCCATTCTCGTAGCTCGAGGCTTCGAGGTCATCGCCGAGCAGCTCGATGATCGCGGCGATCGCGCCGTCGAGATCCCGCGCTGCCGCGACCGCGGCTCCGATCCGGGCTCGCCACTCTGCGCCGGTCGTTTCGAGCGCGGCACGCGCGAGCTCGTCTTTGCCGCCGGGAAAATAGAAATACAGCGAGCCGCGGGGCGCACCGCTCTCGGCGACGATGTCCGACAACCCGGTCGCGTGAAAGCCTTGGCGACGTAACAGCTCGCCGGTCGCATCGACCAGCTTCTTGCGCGTGCGCTCGCCTTTCGACGTCGGCATCATACGGGCGCTCCGGTCAGCGTCCGCACGCCGCGCCACAGCGCGGTCCACTTCGGGAGCTGGAGATCGGGCTCGTTGCCCTTCGCCAGCTCGTGGATCTGCGCCTGAAACCACATCGTCTGCAGCGCGTCGTCGAACAATCGGATCCGGCTGCGGATCTGCACGGTCGGCGCGGTTTCGAGCGAGCGAGCGAGCAACTTCGCAGGTAAGTCCGGCGTGTGAGTCATCGGGCGACCGAGGCCGATGAGATCGACATCGCCTGATGCGAGCGCTGCATCCATCACGGTTCGGCTGCGCATGCCGCCGGTCAGCAGGATCGGCGTTGCGACGACGGTGCGAATCCGCTGGGCGTAATCGAGAAAGTACGCCTCGCGATCGCGCGTGCTCTGGCGTTGTTCGCTCGGCAGCTCGCCGGAGCCGGTCATCGCCGGGCTCTCGTAGTTGCCCCCCGAGACCTCGAGAAGGTCGATGCCCGCCGCATCGAGCGCACGCGCGACATCCATCGCCTCCTCGATCGTGAACCCGCCGCGTTGGAAGTCGGCCGAATTCAGCTTGACGCCGATCGGGAACGCCGGGCCGACCGCCGCGCGCACCGCGCCCACGATCTCGAGCAAGAACCGGCGGCGGCGCACCGGATCGCCTCCCCACGCGTCGTCGCGCAGGTTCGTGCGCGCCGACAGGAACTGCGAGATCAAGTAGCCGTGGGCGGCGTGGATCTGTACTCCGGCGAAGCCCGCGTCGCGCGCGACGACCGCGGCGGTCGCAAACTTCGCGACCAGCGCTTCGATCTGGTGCGCCGCGAGTGGCCGCGGCTTCGCGAACGCGCCGAAGAAGCCCGCCATCGCAACCGCGGACGGTGCGACCGGGGTCGGCGACAGCCGCCGCGGCGATTGCCGACCCGCGTGGTTAAGCTGCATCCATAGTCGCGCACCGTGCGCCTGCCCGGCGCTCGCCCATGCGCGGTATCGAGCCAGATCGCGATCGCCATCGATCACGACGTTGTTGGGCTCGCCACGGCCGTCGCGGTCCACGATGACGTGACCGGTAATGAGCAGCCCAGCGCCGCTCCGGCCCCAGCGCTCGTACAGCCGGATCAGCGCGTCGGTCGGCGCGCCTACCGCGTCGCCGAGCACCTCGGACATCGCCGCCTTCGCGAGCCGGTTGGGGAGCGTGGCTCCCGATCGTAGGTGAAGCGGGGTCTCTAACGTCGGCATGCCGACATGATTATACCGATCGAGATAATCCACAACGAACAAATATGTCACACGGTATATTTCGCGATAACTGGCGAGAACGCGGCACAATCCCAGGCATGCGCGCCCTGCTCCTCTTGGTCGTGACCAGCGCGATCGCCTCGGCCGATCCTGCGGCGCGAACGTTGAGCGGCACGATCGTTAGCCCCGACGGCAAGCCGGTGAGGGCCGAGGTGTTCTACACCGTCGATTTCTGGGATCCCGACAGCCAGGCGGTCGCCGAGCGCTTCCCCGACGGCACCTACGACTCCGGCGCCGACGGTCGGTTCGTGATCCCGCGCGGCGGTTACACGCGCCCCGGCGTCAAGCTGTTGCGGCTGCGCGGCGTTGCCCACGCGCGCGGGTTCTCGTCGTCGAACGAGGTGGTTAGCGCCCCCGAAGGAGCCGCCGGCTATGTCCCGCCCGTCCTGCGCCTACGGCCCGCAGTCACCGTGAAGATCGTTGTCGTCGACAGCGAGACGCAGAACCCGGTCGCCGGCGCGACCGTCATGCCGCCGCGGTTTGGCGATCCGGTCGACGTCGGAGCGGATGGCGCCGCCGCGTTTGCCGGGCGCGACGATCGCTCGGGCGACGAGTTCGAGGTCACGGCGAACGGCTACGAACGCGGCGGCACGACGCCGGACTTCACGAAGCCGGTCCAGCAGGTCGCCTTGCGCCGGTTGTGGCCACTCATGATCCGCATCGCCGGCCTCGATGGCAAGCCAATCGCGGGTTGCCGCGTCACGATCGGCAGCGTCGAGCGCATGACCGATCGCGCCGGCCAGCTGATGGTGATGGCGCCGCACGGCGACGTCTCGATCGCGCCGAGCTGTCGTCAGAATCTCGACGCGCCGGCGTTCGTCCACCATGTCGGCACACAGATTCAAGAGCTGCGACTCCGACCGAACGGGCTCTACAGCGGACGCGTCGTCGACGCCCATGGCAACCCGATCGCGCACGTCACCGTTGCGGTCCGGCTGGAGAACGAGATCTCGCTGTCGCGCCCGGCAGCAAGCGCAACCGCGACCACCGACGCGCAAGGCATGTTTCAACTCTCGAGCTTCTCCGCAAACCGCTTCATGATCGCGGTCGAGGACCCTCGGTTCACGAGCGCGAGCCAGCTCGTCGTGACCATGCCGAGCAACCCGCCGCTCGTGCTCGTCGCAACGCCGCTGTAGGTGCTACACCTGGGCGTGCGTCGGTTATGGACTCGCTTGCTGATCGTGATGGCGATCCTTGGCTCGGCCCACTACTACATCTGGCTGCGGTTCGTAAGCGCGACGCATCTGCCATCGCCGTGGTACTGGCTCGCGACGATCGCGATCATGGTGCTCGCTCCGAGCTTGCCGGTCGTGACGTTTTTCTTGCGTCGGCTGCCGAGGGCTCGAGCGCAACCATGGGTGTGGCTCGGGTACACGTGGTTCGGGTTCGCGGTGTATCTACTGCTCGCCGCCGCGGTGACCGACCTGGTGTGCACGATCGCGGGTGTCGATTCACGCACCGCTGCGATCGTCGGCGTCGCTGCAGCGGCGGCGACCGTGGTCTACGGCCTCGTCAACGTGGCGCGCGGGCCGATCGTGCGACGCGTTCGGATCCCGCTCGCGAAGCTGCCTGCGAGCGCAGACGGCTACACGATCGTTCAGCTCACCGACGTGCATATCGGGCCGTTGCTCGGCGAGCGGTTCGCCGCGAAGGTCGTAGAGCGAGTCAACGCGCTCGCGCCCGATCTGATCGTCATCACCGGCGACATCGTCGATGGACGGCTCGACGAGCTGCGCCGTCACATCGAGCCGCTGCGCCAGCTGAAGGCGCGCGATGGCGTCTACGCGGTGACCGGCAACCACGAGTACTACTGGCACCCCGAGGCGTGGCTCGAGCACCTGCGTTCGCTCGGAATTCAGATCTTGCGCAACGAGCACGTCACGATTCGCGACGCGTTCGAGCTCGCTGGCGTCGACGATTCGAGTGCGAACGAAGACGTGCCGCGCGCGGTCGCCGGCCGCAACCCGACCCTCCCAGTCGTCTTGCTCGCACATCATCCGCGCACGGTAGCGCGCGCAATTGCCGCCGACGTCGAGCTTCAGCTCTCGGGCCACACCCACGGCGGCCAGCTGCTGCCCCATGGTTGGCTCGTCCGTTTGTTCGAGCCGCACGTCGCCGGGCTCGCGCGATTCGGCGCGACCTGGCTGTACATCAGCGAGGGCACCGGTTTCTGGGGGCCACCGATGCGCGTCGGTACGTCGTCGGAAATTGCGCTGCTCACGCTAACGCCTGCGTGATCGCGGCAACGTTCGCTTGCCGGGAGCGGCTACCCGCGGTACGCGGACCGCATGCGTGCATTTGCTAGTGACAAGTTCGGCGAGATCGCCCAGCTCACTCTGCGCGAGGTCGAAAAACCGACGGCCGGTGAACGCCAGGTCGTCGTCAACGTACGCGCCGCAGCTGTAAATCCCGCGGACTTGAAAGTCCTCGGTCATCGCGACGGCGGCAGCTTCCTGCACGCGTCGAAATTCCCGCTCATGCTCGGCTACGACTACAGCGGCGTCGTCACCGAGGTCGGCGTGGACAGCAGCATGTACAAAGTCGGCGACGAGATCTACGGCTTCCTGCCGTACGCGCGCAGCACTGCGAACGGGACCTTTGCAGAGTTCGTCGCGGTAGGCGAAGCGACCGCCGGACCGAAGCCGCGCAAGATCTCGCACGAGCAAGCGGCGGCGGCAGCGACGAGCGCCGCGACCGCGCTCCAAGGACTCCGCAAAGCGAAGCTTGCCGCCGGCCATACCGTTCTGATCAACGGCGCATCGGGCGGCGTCGGCAGCT
>CAZDGY010000165.1:0-9616 GCA_964504685.1 uncultured Kofleriaceae bacterium
CCAGCGTTATCCGGCGACTTAGGCGAATACCCGACGATCGCTGCCGCGTGGTCGTCACCGGTGGAGCGCAAGCGCTGGTCGTGCTCGGTACCGGCCAGGTCGCGCCGCTCGTGTGGGCCAACGTCGAGGTCGGTGCGCCGAGGCTGCGCGCGATCGCCGAGGTCGCGAACATCGGCGACACCGGCATGACCGGCGCCGGCGGAACGGTCTACGTCGTTGCAGGGCGCGGCGGTTGGCGGCGGTTGATGTTCGAAGCCGGCGCGGTGTTCTTGCCGGGCGACTACGCTGGAGCGAGCACGCAGACGATGCCGTATGTCGGCGTCATCGCGCGCCCGTAGCTCGCGCTATACCCTGGGGGTATGGCCAAGGCTTTTGCCGAGTCCGTTGGCAAAGGGCTGATCGACGCGAAGGCCGCGGCGAAGTACCTCTCGGTGCAACCGCGCACGCTCTACGCGTATGTCAGCCGCGGGCTCGTGCGCAGCGTGCCGGGTGCGCGTGGCCGACCCCGGCTCTATGCGACCGCGGATCTCGAGCGGCTGAAGGCGCGGCGCGATGCGCGATCCGGTCACGCGCCGGTCGCCGCGGGCGCGCTGCGTTGGGGCGAGCCGGTGCTCGACTCGGCGATCACCGCGATCACGCCACAAGGCCCGGCCTACCGCGGCCGGCTCGCGACCGAGCTCGCAGCAACCGGTACGCGGTTCGAGAACGTCGCGGAGTTGTTGTGGTCTGGTTATCTGCCGGTCGAGCCGATCGTCTGGCCGCACGGCGCGGTACCGGTCGCAGCGCTCGCGAAGCTCGTGACCCCCGGCTCGCGACCGCTCGATGTCATGCCGCTGATCGTGCAAGTCGGCGCGCTCGGCGATCCGAGTCGAGGCGATCGGCGACCCGATGCGATCATCTCGCGCGGTCGTCAGCTCATCCCGTTGCTCGCCGCTGCGCTCGCGCCCGACTTCTCGGCCGCCGCGGTGACGCGCGCGCTCGGCGCTGGACGGATCAGCGCGATCGCCGCGCGTGCACTCGGGCTCGACGATTCGGCCGCCGACGCGATCGACGTCGCGCTCATCGTGCTCGCCGATCACGAGCTCAACGCATCGAGCTTCGCCGCGCGGATCGCGGCGTCCACCGAAGCCGATCCGTATGCGTGCGTCGCCGCTGCGCTCGCCACCGTCTCCGGTCCGAAGCACGGCAGCGCCGCTGAAGACATCGCGCGACTCGCCGACGAGATCGGCGGCCCGGAGCAGGTCAAGACGGCGGTGCGCTCGCTGCGCAAGACCGGGCGGATGCCGGTCGGTTTCGGTCATCCGCTCTATCCCGACGGCGACCCACGCGCGACGCCGTTACTCGCCGCGGCGCGGAGCTCGAGCAACCGCCGGGCGCGCACGCTCGTCGCACTCGCCGACGCGTTCACAGCAGACGGTGACCATCCGAGCGTCGACGTCGGACTCGCCGCGTTCGTGGCATCACTCGACGTTTCGCCGGCTGCCGGCTCGGGCCTGTTCGCGGTCGCGCGCAGCGCGGGATGGCTCGCCCATGCGCTCGAGCAACGCGCGGCCGGTTACTTGCTGCGGCCGCGCGCCCGTTACACTGGCGTGCCGATTGCTCCTCGCTAAAACCCGACGAGAAACTGAATCTCACGCCACTGCGCCGGCTTCATTCCCGGCTCGCCGCGAGGTACTGTCTGCAACGGAGGATGGCCGCTCGCGTCGCTGGTCGTACGTCGTCCGCGCTAACGATCGCGGTCTTCGCGCTCGTCGCCGTGGTGAGCGGGCGTGCCGCCGCAGATCCGAGCCCGCCGAAGCATCCGTGGCTGACGCTCCAGCGCTTCATGGCGTGCGGCGATTGCCATCAAGACGCGCACCACGGCGAGTTCGCCGCGCGCAACAACGGCGAGTGCGCCGGCTGCCACACGGTCGATGGCTTCGCGCCGACGACGTTCGGAGTGGTGCAGCACGCATCGACCGGCTACGCGCTCGACGGTCAACACGCGGCGACGCCGTGCAATGGCTGTCATCCCGGGCCGAAGCCGCGGCTCGGCTGGCAGCTCGGCGGTACCGAGTGTCTCGACTGTCATCAGAACCCGCACGGCACGCAGTTCGCGAAAGAGATGACGACCGGCGGTTGCGCGACTTGCCACGTGGCCTACAGCTGGCACCAAGTCAAAGTCGATCACTCGAGCTGGCCGCTGGTCGGCGCGCACGCGCGCACCGCGTGCGAAGGCTGTCACGGCGCGCAACCGCAAGGCGCGCCGCCGTCGGCGTATCGCGGCATCCCGCGCAACTGCGAAGGCTGTCACGAGGACAGCCACGCGGCTCAATTCCGCCAAGCGCCGCCGATCAAGACGTGCGAGAGCTGCCACCTGACCGAGACGTGGAAGATCGCAAAATTCGATCACGACAAGACGCGCTATCCACTCGAGGGCGCGCACGTGAAGCTAGAGTGCGCGGCTTGTCATCCGACCGCGACGCTGCGCGATGGCCAGCAAGCGGTGCGTTGGCGGCTCGGCTACATCAAGTGCAAGGACTGCCACGCCGATCCTCACGCAGGTGCCAAGTGATGCGCGCACTCGTCGTGCTCGCGCTGCTCGGCGGCGTCGCGGTGGCCGCGCCGGGCAAAGCGCACGATGGCGTCACCGGCGAGCTCGACTGCAACGCGTGCCACACCGCCGCGAGTTGGAAGTTGTCGGCGAACGCGGGCGTCGCCGGCTTCGATCACGATCGCACCGGCTTCGCGTTGCGCGGCGCGCATGTCCAGACGTCATGCGCGGGGTGCCATAACGGTGCGAAGCCGTCGTCGACCTGCGACAGCTGTCATCGCGATCCGCACGCCGGACGGATGAACGGTCAGTGTTACGAGTGCCATACCGCGGTCGCCTGGTCCGACGTCGACGAGCTCGAGCAACATCGCCGCACGCGCATGCCGCTCACCGGCAAGCATGCAGTGGTCGATTGCGTCGCGTGTCACAAGAACCAAGCGGCCCGGCAGTACAGCGACACGCCGGTCGACTGCTTCGCGTGTCACCAAGCCGACTATCGCGCCGCGACGACGCATCCGAATCACGACGGCACCGATCCGAAGGGCGACGGCAAGCCGTATCCGCGCGACTGCGCGATCTGCCACAACCCGATCGGCTGGTCGCCGGCGTTCAGCGCACCGGGTTTCACCGCGCAGATCGCGCGCACCGAGCACGAGTCGTCGTTCTCGCTGACCACCGGCAGTCATCGCATGGTCGAGTGCAACGGCTGTCATATCGATCGCCGCCGGCCGCGCGCGGTGCGCTGCGACGGTTGCCACGACGAGAATTCGCTGCGCGGCGAGCATCGCAGTCGGGTCACGACCGAAGCGACGAGCTGCCTGCACTGTCATCCGCGAGGAGCGCGACGATGAACCGGCGAGTGGTCGTCGCCGCGATCGTCGTCGGCCATGCGCTGCCGGCCCGAGCCGACAAGCTCGCGGTCAGCGTCGTCGAGATCGCGGGCGACAACGCGTATCTGTCGGCCGGGCGCGCGGCGGGGCTCGTGCCAGGCTCGCATGTCCAGCTCCATGGCGGTGACTTCGTCGTGACCGAAGCGACCGCGAAGTTCGCGGTGATCAACCGCGCGGGCGCGCCGCTTAGCATCGGCGAAGCGGGAAGCGCGAACGTCACGCCATCGCAACTGGACCGCGGCGGCAAGCTGGCCGCGCCGAAGCCGCTCGAAGCGTTTCGCGATCAATGGCCGACCGCCGACCTCCCGGCCGCGAACCAACAAGTCACCGCGGTTCCGCTCGGCGCTGCTGCGGCCGCAGGCAGGTCGCGGCTCACCGTGACGAGCACGTTGTTCGGCGGCCTCGACAGTGCGGGCACGACCGGCGAGCTCGAGACGCGCGCGGTCGGGTCGTTCGCGCTGATGTCGCAACAGCCGCTCGGCGCCGATGTCGACGCGGCGTTTCGCTTGTTCGGCGCCGGCTGGAACGCGCACGAACGCACGCCGCTGTTCGTCAATGCCGCGCAGCTGCGCTGGGGCGACCCGGCGGATCCGAACGTGCTCGTCGGACGCTTGCGTTACGCCGCGACGTCGCTCGGCATGCTCGACGGCGGCCGCGCGATGCTTCACGTTGGCAACTTCGAGCTCGCAGCGTTCGGCGGCGTGCTGCCGGATCCGGTGAGCGGCCATCCCAACACAGATGCGTCCGAGTTCGGTGCCGAGCTCGTATGGGATCGCGCGAAGTCGGCCTGGCAGCCGCGCGTTGCGGTGACCGCGCACGGCACGACGTGGCAAGGCGCGATCGACGAGCGCGTCGTGTCGGTCGCTGCGAGTGCACATCACGACGCGGTGCTGCTCGATGCGTGGGCCGACGCCCAGATGTTCTCGACGAACAACCCGTGGAATGCGCCGACCGTCGATCTCACCGGCGCGGGCGCGACCGCGGAGTGGCGCCACCTCGGAAGTCACGTCGGCAACGATCTGACGTTCATGCGGCCGCAGCGCTCGCTCCGCCTCGCCGCCGCGCTGCCGGCTGATTGGTTGTGTGCGCGCGCGCCGCAGCCGGGCAACGTCGCCGAGTCGTGCCTTGGCGAAGACTATTGGCTCGCCGCGACAGCCTCGGCGGGCAAGAGCGGCCACGGTTGGTCGATCGACGCGGTCGGCTCGGTCGGCGAGACCAAGGGCATCGCGAGTGGTTACGACACGTCGGGCTACGTACGCGCCGAGCTCGGTCCGCGCATCGTTCGGTTCGTGCTCGCGCCGTCTGGCGGTCACGATAACTTCGGAGCGTGGGTGGCGACCGACATCGGCGTCGCGACCGCGCCATCGCGCCAGCTCGACCTTGCGGTGACGTACCGGCCGGAGCGACTCGATTACGTTGCTGCTGCGGGCGCGACGTTCGTGCAAGCACTCGTCACCGAGCTGCATTGGTCGGTCACCCCGACGTTCGATATCGCGGTCTCCGCGGTCGGCAGCATCGGCGGTGATCTGAACGTGCTCGATCTGATCACGACGGTCGCGTGGAGGCCGTTGCGATGAGACGCATCCTGATCATCGTCGCGCTCGCCGCGTGCACCGAGCCCCACGACGCTTCGCACGTCTCGCTCTCGCTCGATCCGGGCGATTGCGTCACCTGCCATGTCGCCACCATTCCGAACGCGCTGGTCCATCCCGAGGCGAAGTTCTCGATCGCCGCGCAGAGCTCGCCGCATCTCGAGGTCGATTGCGACGACTGCCATAACTTCGGCCGCGGTTACGGGGTGCTCGGGCTCCACGTCGACTGCACGAACGAGTGTCACCTGCGTAACGACCCCTCGAACGCGTGTCTCGACTATCCGGCGTCGATGGGTACGACCCCATGCGGGGCAATCGACCCGACCCACACCGACGGCATGCACGACGATCCGGTCACCGGTGCGCCGTACGCGTGGGACGCGGTGAACCACGACTTTTGCGTGCAGTGCCATCCGAGCGGCCTGCGCTGAGCTCGCTACGGTGCCGCGAGCTCGTCTAGCTGCTCGACGCGATGAAAGTCGTCGTTGTCGGGCACGTCGATCGTGATCGTCTTGTCGGCGCGATAGTGCGGGTTGCCGGTGAAGTGAATCGTGTGCGCTCCGACGCTGAGGCTGACCGGATCCGGCGTCGTGTGTTGCGTAGGGTCTGCGTCGGCGGTCCAGTACGACCACGGTTTCGTGTTGATCCTGACGATGTGGGTTGCCGGCGCAGCGGCCGTCGCGCTGCCGGTGTGCGGCGGATGCTCGATTCGCGGCCCCACCTTCGGAGATGCGTCGAGCTTTGGATGCTTGGGCGGATCGACCCGCGGTGGATCGACCGGCGGTGGATCGACCGGCGGTGGATCGATGTGGGTGGGCGCATCGGGAGGCGCCGCGATCGCGATCGCGGGCGCAGCATCACGCGCGACCGCGGCGACAACTGGCGATGACTCGCTACTGCTGCGCGTGAGCGCGAACACCGCGGTACCCGCGATCGCCACCGCAGCGACTAACGCGACCAACGGCCAGCGCTGCGGCGCGCGATCGGCGGTCGTGACCTGGGCCTCGGGGTCGGCGCGCACTCGTCGGGGCGCTAAAACCGGATCGCCATTCGCCGACGCGGACATCCGCGGGGGCGATGGTGGTCGATCGGGGCGAGTCGCATCGGTCGCGTTGCCGCCGAGCGGATTCTCCGCGTCGGGATCGGTCGCGAGCGCCGAGCGCGCGGTGCCAGTACCGACGACATCGAGCTCGCCGTCGTCGACGAAACTCACGAGGTGCGACGCCTCGATCTCGGCGCTCGTCGAAGCATCGTCGCGCTCCTCGACCCAGACGTCGGCGAGCCACGCGGCGAGCTGGCGGGCGAGTGCCGCGCTCTTGTGGGCGGCGCGCTCGGCGACGATGAACGAATCGAGGTCTGTGAGCAGCGCGTGAGCGTCCGCGTAGCGATCCTCTGGCTGTTTTGCGGTCGCGCGATCGACGATCGCCCGCAGTGGCGAATCGAACCCTTCGGGCCACGGATCGAGTAAGCCGATACACGCCGCTCCGAGCATCGCGTCGCGATCGAAGCCGGGTCGTGCGCGTACGCCGGTCAGCGCTTCGCGCAGGCACATGCCGAGCGCATAGACATCGGCGCGAGGATCGACCGAATCGCCGCGCGCTTGTTCAGGCGCCATGTAGGCCGGCGTCCCAGCGCTCTTGCTGCGTTCGTCGCCAGCGAGCGCGGCGATCCCGAAATCGGTGAGCTTGACCTCGCCCGACCACGACAGCAGCACGTTGCGCGGTGTGACATCGCGATGAACGATGCCGAGCTGCGCGCCGGTCGGGCTACGCCGATGGTGCGCGTAGTCGAGCGCCTGGCAGCACTCCGCGGCAATGAACGCGGCCAACAGCGGCGGCAACGGCTTGGTCTTACCCGCCTGAGCGAGGCTCGACCCGAGATCCTTGCCCTCGACGCGCTCCATCGCGATGAACACCTGGTCGTCGATCCGACCGAAGTCGAACACCGGCACGATGTTCTGGTGCGCCAAGCTCATCGACAGCCGTGCTTCGCGGACGAACAGCTCGAGAAAGCGCGGGTCACCCACGCGTTCGGGCCGCATGCGCTTGATCACGAGCAGCTTCTCGACCCCGGCCGCACGACGGCGCGCGAGGTAGACCTCCCCCATGCCACCGCGAGCGAGCGGCCGGAGCAGCTCGTAGCGACCGAGCGCTAAGGCCATCGAATGCAGTATAGCGCCGGTTGACCAGGATCTCGAACCGGCCGAGACTCCCGAACGTGCGCACGGTCCGTCGAGGTCTAGGGCGCCTGGTGTGCGTCGCCGCGATCGCGCTGGCGACGACGCGGACTGGCTATGTCGCACCCGCGGCCGATCTCGTGGTCGTGTGGGCGCCCGGCGCAAATATTGCGCCGATCGAAGCGGTCGCTCGTCGTGCCGGCGCGGCGGTGATCGACCGGTCGCCAACCGCACCGACCACGGCATCGACCGCCGAGTTGCTACAACACGCGATCGCGGCATACGACGACACCCACTACGACGACGCGGCGAAGGACTTGCTCGCCACGATCGCCGCGACCGATGCAACCGGTGCACTCGATCTCAGCGCGGGGCAGCTATCGGATCTGTTCTTGTACAGCGGACTGGTCAAGCTCCAGTTGTCGGACGCGAGCGGCGCGTGGGACGACTTCGTGATCGCGGCGGTGACCGATCCGACCCGCATGCTCGATCCGCAGCGGTTTCCGCCGAAGGTCGTCGATGAATTCGGCCGCGCGAAGGAGACAGCGGGGAAACGCGACCTCGCGCACCTGACCGTGCAAGCGCCGATCGGCTGCTCGGTGAGCGTCGATGGCACGCTGGCGACCGGCACGGTCGATCGGGTCGCCGGTCCGCACTGGGTGCGCGTGCTATGCCCCGACAGTGCGCCGCTCGGTCGCCGCGTCGAGCTCGCCGCAGGCAGCACGATGTTGCCGCTCAACCCGCAACCGTATCAACCGCCGTCGGATGCGGACGTGTTGATCCAAGCGCGCGCGAGCAGCGTGCGAGGCGTCGTCGTGGTCGAAGTTCACAACGAGATCGGCAGCGCTCGCCTGCTCGGGCTCGACGGCCGGGTTCGCGATCGCCGGACGGTTTCGGTCCATGCGGATCTCGCGCCGCTCGCACGTGCGATCGAGGAGTTGCTGGCGCCCGCGCCGGTTCATCGCTGGTACGACTCGCGCTGGGCGTGGGCAGGGGGTGGTGCAGCGCTCGCCGCCGCGATCCTCGTGCCGTTGACGATCGGGTTGGTCGGCGGCAACCACCCGAGCGATGCCGCGGTTCGGCCGAAAGGGCTGCCGTCGCCATGGTGAGCCTGAGGACATTTGATCGCTCGGCCGTCCGGCGTAGCAAGGATGGCCGAATCCTCAGTCCGAACGCCCTCCGATACGGAGGCCGCGGCATCGCTATCGCGTGCACGGTCGCTGCGTGCACCAGCTCGACGGTCACGATCGAGCCGATCATCGATCTCCCAGACAATGCGAGCGCGTCGGCGTTTCCGCTCGGTCAGCTCATGCTGGAGGTCGCGCACGAGGGCAGCGTGAACGACATCCAATCGGCGACGCTGATGCCGGGCCAAGGCACGCTCGAGGTCGAAAGCGTACCGTTCGCGGACGATCTCGTCGTCCATCTCACCGGTACCGAGGGAACGATCTCCGCATACGGTCGGACGTGCACGTTCGCCGCGACCGCGACCGACGTGCCGTCGCCGCACCTGCTGTTTTCCGAGTCAGCGAAGTTCGCAGATCTGTCGTATCCGCCCGAGGGCACGCCGTTGCTCCGCATGGACGGAACCGGCATCACGTATCACGACGGCACCGGGCTGTTGATCGGTGGCGTCGATCCGAACGACAGCTCGTTCGTATCTGCGATCGAGCAGCTCGATGCGTCCGGGTTCACGTTGCAACCGGTCGACGGCGGAACACTCAGCGCTCGTACCGGCACGGTCGTAGCAGAGCTCGGCGCCCCGACGCCGGAGCTCGTCGTGATCGGCGGCTTCGACCTCGCGACGAACGCCACCGCGACGTATATCGAAACCATCGCGCTCGAGAACGCGAGCGACCGCCGCGTTCAACGGATCCCCGACAACCTCGGGGTGGTGACGCGCGAGCAGGCGAGCGCGACAACGCTGGGTACCGATAACGCGCCGATCGTCGTGATCGGTGGGCTCGGTTCCACCGGCGTTCCTTCGAGCGCGGTCTCGTTGATCGAGGCGAAGCTGGATATGACGACGGAATACCCGGTCACGCTGGATAGCCCGGGCGCATCGCTCGCGACCGCGCGATACGGCCACACGGCGACGTTGCTGGGCACCGGGGTAGGTGCATTGGTGTTGGTCGCCGGCGGAGCGGATCAGAGCAAGGCCGCGATCGCGGCGGCCGAGCTGTACAAGCCGCTCAGCAACATGGTCTCGACATCGTTCGCGCAGAAGATGCAGTACCCGCGGGTTCACCACCATGCAGCGCTGTTGCCCGACAACAGCGTGCTGTTCATCGGCGGGTTCACCGACGCGACGGACCAGGTGCCGGTCACCGAGGTCGAGCGCTTCACGTTGGATGGCGGGTTCAACGATGCCGGCAATACCTGCGGAGCCGACTCCGACTGCCCGAGCAACCGATGCGGC
This sequence comes from uncultured Kofleriaceae bacterium, assembly GCA_964504685.1. Taxonomy (GTDB): domain Bacteria; phylum Myxococcota_A; class Polyangia; order Haliangiales; family Haliangiaceae; genus JABFXX01. The sequence goes on from CAZDGY010000165.1 coordinate 9,611, forward strand.
CTGGGG
>CAZDGY010000166.1:0-9603 GCA_964504685.1 uncultured Kofleriaceae bacterium
ACGGGCGAAGCGCGGCCAGTCTCGTGCGCGCTTACGACCGGAGCCGGCGTCCACCGTGGGCCGCGCAACAGCTCGGTGATCTCAGGGCCGAGACTCCACGAAGCGAGGTCGTCGCGATCGCCCTGGACGCCATCCGGCCCGCTCGACGTGATCCCGATGATCTGGTCCGCAGGTTGGTCGCTGCATGTCACGACCAGGGCGTGGCCCCATGGATCGACCGCGCCACCGGCGACGAGCGCGTCGAGCTCGCCGTGATTCGGGCACGCGGCCTGCGTGTGGGTTGCGGCCCACGAGCGGAAGGCGGCCGCGGTTGCCTTGATCCGATCGGTTGCGAGGTCAGCCGATGATTCCGGGGGCAGCGGAGTCGTCGTCGGCGCCGACTTTTCCGGCTCCCTCGGGGCCGGGGCCGAGACCGGCGCGTCGGTCGCCGTCGATCTAAACAACGCGAACGTGAGCGCACCGGTAACGAGCCCGGTGATGACGAGCAACGCCGCGAGGCGATTACGCTGCGAGCGTGGAGCGTCCACTGCGACCGCCGACGCCGACAGCGTCGTCAGCGATGGCCCGACGACTGGTGGCCGGCTACCGCTCGCGATCGCGCGACGGCCGGGCGTCGATACCGATGACGCGGCGACCGATGGCGAGGTCGCGAGCACCGGCTCCGAGCCGACTCCCTGCGCGAGCAGCGCGCCGATCGCGTGGGCGAGCTCGGTGCCGTCCGCGAACCGTTCGTCGGGGTGCTTCGCGAGACAACGCGCGATCAGATCGTCGACGGACTGCGTGAGCCCGAATGCACGGCTCGAAGCGCGCGGCGCTGGCACCGCGATGTGCTTGACGATCAGCTCGCCTACACCCACCGCGTCGAACGGTGGTTGGCCGGTGATCAACGCGTACAGAACGCAGCCGAGCGAGTAGACGTCGCTGCGCGCGTCGACGCCGCCGGCCCCACGGCACTGCTCCGGAGACATGTACATCGGCGTGCCGAATACCGCCGCCGGCAGCGTGCTGCGCGCGGCCGGATCGTTGCCGAGCTTGGCGATCCCGAAATCGAGGATCTTCGCCCGCTCGCCGCCGGGCACTTCTGGATCGCGGACCAGGAAGATGTTCTCGGGCTTGAGATCGCGATGGATGATGCCGCGCGCGTGTGCCGAGCCGAGCGAGCTCGCGACTTGGCGAATCGTGCGAAGCGCATCGTCGATCGGCATCGTGCCGACGCGCTCGAGGCGTTTGTCGAGCGGCTCACCTTCGAGCAACTCCATCACGAGGTACGCGCTGCCGTCGACGTGGTAGCCAAAGTCGAAGATCTGGACGATGCCAGGGTCAGCGATCGCGGCCGCGGCCCGTGCTTCGTTGAAGAATCGCGCCACGATCTCCTGATCGAGCGAGAACGCCGCGTGCAACAGCTTGATCGCCGCGCGGCGGCCGATCAGCGTGTGCTCGGCCATCCAGACGTCTCCCATCCCACCCCGGCCGATCTGCATAAGCACGCGATAAGCACCGATCTCGGTGTTAGCCGCGAGCGCGCTCGATCGCCGATCCGACATCACGCCTGCGGCCTAACACGGATCATGACGAGCGTTCCGAATATCGTTCTGACGCAACGACAGCGTTACACGCGTTCATCTCGCTGTCACATCTGCCGCAACGGGAGGCCTAGCGACGTGTCGTGGATCGACGTGAAGCTCGTCGCGGTCATCATCATCGCGCTCGCCGCGTGTCGCCACTCTGCCCGCGATCCGCTGGTCGTCGTCACCGATCTCGGCCCGATCCGCGGGGTCGCCGGTCCAGATGGTCGCGCGTTTCGCGGCGTGCCATTCGCGGCGTCTCCGATCGGCGCGTTGCGCTGGCAACCTCCTACCGAGCCCGCCGCTTGGACCGACGTGCGCGATGCGACGCACAACGGGCACGCGTGCACACAACTCGATCACGGCGAACCGCGCGGCGATTCCGGCGAGGATTGCCTGACGCTCGAAGTTTGGGTTCCGCCTGGCGATGCGAGTGGCCTTCCCGTGATGGTGTGGATTCCCGGCGGCGCTTTCATCGAAGGCGGCGGCAACTTCGGGCTCTACGACTGCGCACGACTCGCGGCGCGCGAGCACGTCATCGTCGTGGCGATCAACTATCGGCTCGGCGCGTTCGGGTTTCTCGCGGTGCCCGAGCTCGCGCAGCACACGTCGCTCGGCCTACTCGATCAGCAAGCAGCGTTGCGCTGGGTCCATCGCAACATCGCGGCGTTCGGCGGCGATCCCGCCGCGGTGACGATCTTCGGCGAGTCGGCCGGCGCGTGGAGCGTGTGCGCGCAGCTCGCGCTGCCGTCGAGTCGCGGCCTGTTCGCGCGCGCGATCATGGAGAGCGGCGCCTGCGCCGACGCTCTGTACTTCACCGAAGCGACCGCGGAGATCCAGGGCCATGCGCTAGAAGCCGCGCTCGGCTGCGCCGATCTCGAATGCATGCGAGCCAAGCCGCCCGACGCGGTGCTTCGAGCCCTGCCCGGCCGACGCGGTTACATCTTGCCGCCGGGCGCGTGGTGGGGTCCGGTGATCGACGGTCACGACCTCGCTGCGACGCCGCTGTCGCTGCTGCGCGCTCGCGGCGGCGTGCCGTTGCTCGTCGGCTGGAATCGCGACGAAGGCACGCTGCACACCATCGGGTTCGACAACGTCACGCCCGAGGAGCTCGCGAGCTTCACCGGCGATGCATTCGGCAGCGCGGCGGCGAGCGTGGTCGATACGTACGCCAGAGCGACGGCGAAGGCCGTGCTGAACGATGTCATCACCGATGCAGTGTTCGCATGCGGCGCGCGTCGGATCGCTCGCACGCTCAGCGCGAACCACGTGCCGGTCTACGAGTACGAGTTCATGCATCCGCTCGACGATCCGCACGTTCACGACCTCGGCGCCACGCACAGCGTCGAGCTGTGGTTCGTGTTCGGGCACGGCGACATGGGGATCGAGTTGTCCGCGGCGGAACGACCACTCGCCGACTGGGTGCAAGACGCGTGGGGCCAGTTCGCGCGCACCGGCGCTCCCGGCGGCGACTGGCCACGCTACGACGCGACCCGCGACGAGCTCGAGCTGATCGATGGCCGGGACCTGCGCCCGGCCAGCAGCGCTGCCGAATGGCAGCGCGGTTGGATCGACATGCAGCGCTCGACCGCAGCGCACGTCAAGGCCGACGTTTGCGATACCTGGGATCGCATCGCAGCACCGAACTAGACGTGGCAGACTCGATCGGATGGCGAAGTACGCGCTCGCACTCGTCGCCCTCGCGTCGGCCGCGAACGCCGCGCCGTCCGAGACGCCCGAGCAGAAGGTTACTGCGCTCGTAAACACGCTGTGCGAGAGCTCGCAGCACTCGGAGGACGTGAAGCCCTTGTTCGTGGCCGACGGTACGTTCGTCGACACTGGCCTGATCTTGGACTTCGCTCGGCCGGCGACGATCGCGCTCGCGAAGAACATCCGCGCGCCGCGATCGGTTAGCGTGATTCTCGATCCCGCTCGCCACGGCGCATGGTTTCAAGCGATCGCGGAAGGGAGCGGCAAACACCCGATGAACGACTGCTCGCACGCCGCGCCGGCCGAGCACTGCGATCCCTATCGCCAGCGCTACCACATCGACGGGTTTGCTAAGGAAGACCACGGCGACTGGAAGCTCGAGCTCCTCGCCACGTCGTTGACCGAAGCCGATCAGACGCTGGTCAGACGCGGCACCTTCGAGGGTCCGAAGCTCGAGATGTCGACCACCGTCGAGCGCAATGGCGATCCGGCGCTCGGCAACGCGGTGATCGGTTGGTTCGCGCCCGGTGCGCTCGCGAAGTCGGCGGTGCCACGATTTGCGCTCGCCGCAGGCAGCGCGGCCGAAGAGCTCGCGAACGGGCCCGGCGCGCTCGCCGCGAAGTGGGACAAGATGAAGATGGTCATGGCCTCGGTTCACGCGAAGGTGCTCGCTGATGACTTCGGCGTCGTGACCGCGCAGCCGAGGTGGGCCCTGCTCGATTTCACGTCGTGATGGCAGAAGCGGACATCAGGCACGGCTCGAAGGTCGGGCGGTTCGTCGTGGTCGGAGAGCTTGGCTCCGGCGGCATGGGCATCGTCTACGCCGCGCACGATCGCGAGCTCGATCGCCAGGTCGCGCTCAAGGTGTTGCGCGCCGCCGCGGCAACCGACGAGGAGCGCATGCGCATGCTGCGCGAAGGCCAGGCGATGGCGCGGGTCACGCATCCGAACGTGATCACGGTCTACGAAGTCGGCGTCGAAGGTAGCTTGGTGTTCCTCGCGCAGGAGCTACTCGACGCCGGCACGCTCGGCCGTTGGCTCGAGCAGCCGCACTCGCAGGCCGAGATCATCGACAAGTTCGTCGCGGCTGGGCGCGGACTCGCCGCTGCACACGCAGCCGGGCTCGTGCATCGCGACTTCAAGCCCGACAACGTATTGCTCGGCAAAGACGGTCGCGTCCGCGTCTCGGACTTCGGGCTCGCGCGCGCGCTCGGCCCGAGCGACGACGGCCTGCCCGCGGCGACTCGCGCGAATATGGCTCGCGCTCAGCTCGATCTGTCGACGAACCCGATGAGTGCGTTGACTCGGACCGGCGCGGTGATGGGTACGCCGATGTTCATGTCGCCGGAGCAGCACAACGGCGATCCGGCCGACGAGCGCTCCGATCAATTCGCGTTCTGCGTCGCGTTGTATCAAGCGCTGTACGGCGAATGGCCGTATGCGGGGAAGACCGCGGTCGCGCTCGCCGATGCGGTGATCGAGGGCCGGATGCAGCGCGAGCCGCGCGGTCATCGTGTGCCGGCGCGCGTCCGCGCGATCTTGTCGCGAGGGCTGAGCACGAAAGCCGCGGCGCGGTATCCGTCGATGGACGCCTTGCTCGCCGAGCTGACGCGACCGCCGAAGCGGCGCGCCCGTGCGTTCGCGATCGTGATCGGCGTGCTCGTGATCGCGGCTGCGGCGGTCACCGGCGGCTATGCGCTGCGCACGCACGACGACGAGGTCAAGCGCGCGCCGCTCACCGCGTTCGATCCCAAGACGCTCGGCACCGATCGCGGCATCGAGTGGCTCGCGAGCGCGATCGAGCACGGTCAGCTCGACGACGCGCGCGAGAAATACGACATGGCTGCAGCGCTCGCCGGGCAGAACGGCGACGCGAGTCACGCGTCGATCGCCTCGGCGGCGGGCGCGCTCGTGCTCGCGCTTCGCGGTCATCTCGACCAAGCGCGCACGCACTTGCACGATGCCGATGCGACGAAGGGCGGCGATCCGGTCGCGCTCGCGTACGCCGATCTCGCGTCGGCGGCGGTCGCATCGTCATCCGGCGACCTCGACACCGCGCTGACTCGCAGTGCGAGCTGTGCGGTGCAGTTTTCGGCGACCGTGCCTGCGCTCGCGACCCTGTGCTTCCAGCTCCACGGCGAGGCCGCGGCCGATCACGGAGACGGCGCCGCGGCGCGCAAGGCGTACGCCGATGGGCTCGAGATCGCGAAGCGAGCCGACCCGAATCAGCGCGCATTGCCTCTCGAGCTCGCGATCGCTGCGCTCGATCTCGACGAGGGCAACGGCAAGTACGACGCCGTGGTCGCGAAGGCGACCGAGCTGCAAACGGTGGCCGCCGAGCGCGGCGAAATCGGTCCAGAGGAGCAAGCGTGGGTGCTGCTCGCCCGTGCACACCTCGCGCAAGCCTCGTCGCAACAAGCGTTCGACGAGCTCGGCCACATCAAGCCAGACGCGATCGAAGCGTTTCGCATTCGCATCGAAGCGCGGATCACGCGCGGTGAGAGTGCGGCGATCCTCGGCGATGCCGAGACCGGCCTCAAGGACATCGAAGCCGCGCGCACCGAGGCCGAAGCGCAAGGCTTCGTCGGGCTCGCCCTTGCGGCTCGGCTGGCGCGAGTCGAGGCGCTCGTCTTGACCGCGGCTCCCGAAGCGACGGCCGAGCAGCGCTCTCTCGTCGCGGATGCTCGCGCCCGTGGTTACCGGAGAATCGCGCACCTCGCGGAGACCGTCACCCAGCGGTGATGAGCTATTCTCGGCGTTCATGGCCGATTGCCAGCTGTGCGGCTCGTCGCACCCCGACGACAACCCGACGTGCCCTCAACAGCGCACCGGACAGCAACTCGCGGGCAAGTACACGATCGGCGGCCTGCTCGGCATCGGCGGCATCGCCGCGGTGTACAGCGCCGAGCACCCGGTGCTGCGCCGTCACATCGCGGTGAAGATCCTGCATCGCCGGTTCGCGAACGACCGCGAGCTCGCCACTCGGTTCGTGCGCGAGGCGCGCGAGACCGCTGCGCTCGGTCATCCCGCGTTCGTCCATGTCCACGATGCCGGCACGACCGAAGACGGCTGCCCGTACATCGAGATGGACAAGCTCGAAGGCCGCGAGCTGTACAGCCTGCGCAAAGAAGTCGGTCCGCTCGAGCCGGAGCGCGTCGTGCCGATCGCGATCCAGATCCTCGACGCACTCACCGTGTTGCATGGCCGCGGCGTCATCCACCGCGATCTCAAGACCCAGAACATCTATCTCGTACCGACCCCGAACGGCGATCAGGTCAAACTGCTCGACCTCGGCTTCGCGAAAGTCGAGGACGAGCTCAAGCTGACGTCGAAGCATCACATTCTCGGGACCCCGTTCTACATCAGCCCCGAACAGTACCTCGATCCGAGCGCGGTCGACGCGCGCGCCGATCTGTTCTCGCTCGGCATCGTGATGTTCGAGACGCTGACCGGCGATTGGCCGTACACGTGGACCACGAAGCGCGAGCTGCTCAGCCACGTGATGAAGGGCAACCTCGAGCGCCATCCCGCGAACCGCCGCCCCGACGTGCCGACCTGGCTCGACGCGATCGTCGCACGCTCGCTCGCCCATGCCCGCGAAGACCGCTTCGAATCGGCCGTTGCGATGAAAGCGGCGCTCGAGGCCGGTCCGCCGCCGACGAAATCCGGCATCTTCAAGCGGCTGTTTGGCGGCTGATCGATGACGAAGTTAGAGAGCTCGGTCGGCACGCGTCGGCATCCGCCGCCGTGGATCTTCGCGTTCGCCGGTACGTCGTATGGCGTCGCGGGCGCGTTCATCGGCCAGATCATGCCGTCGCTGACCGAGGACGCCGGGGTCCCCCGCGACAGGACCGGCCTGTTCACGACCCTGCTGTTCATCCCGGCGGCGCTGCAGTTTCTCTATGCGCCGATCGTCGACGTCGGTCCGCCGCGCCGCAAGTGGCTCGTGATCGTCTCGATCCTGAGTGCGCTGTGTCTGATCGGCGCGTTTGCGATGCCGTTGCCGGACCACCTCCACGCCTTCCTCGCGTTCGGATTCGTGGCGCAGATCCTCGCCGCGCTGATCAGCGCATGTGCGGGCGGCTTGCTCGCGGTGACGATGCCCGACGAGAAACGCGGCGCCGCGAGCGCTTGGTACAACGTCGGCAACCTATCGGGCGGCGGCATCGCCGGCGCGGTCGCGATCTACCTCAGCGGTGAAGGCACGCCACCGATCGTGATCGGTTGCTTGCTCGCAATGATGTTGATCTCCCCTGCTCTCGCGATCCTGCTCGTGTACGAACCGCCACGAGACAACATCCGCACGCTCGGCGAAGTGTTCGGTCAAACGACGCGCGACGTCGCGAAGGTGTTGTTCAGCAAGAGCGGCTTGACCGGGATCGCGTTGTGCATTTCGCCGGTCGGCACCGCCGCGCTCACGAACTTCTTCTCCGGCATGAAGAAGGACTTTCATGCGACGCCCGCGATGGCCGCATTCGTCTCGGGCGGCGCGAGCGTCGTGGTCACCGCGATCGGGGCGCTGGTCGGCGGCTACCTGTGCGATCGCTACAACCGCCGCGCGATGTACTTGTTGTCGGGCCTGCTCACCGCGATCTGCGGCATCCTGCTCGCGACGACCGAGCACACACCGACGAGCTACCTCGTATTGGTGACCGTGTACAACCTGGTCACCGGGTTCTGCTATTCGTCGTTCACCGCGACCGTGCTCGAGACGATCGGTGACGCCGGCAAGGCAGCATCGACGCAGTACGCGCTGTTCGTGTCGGCCGGCAACATCGCGATCGCGTACGTCGGGCTCGTCAACACGCAGTTCACGCATCTCGACGACTCGTTCTTCAGCGACGCCGCGCTCAACATCGCCGGTGTAGCGATCCTCTCGATCGCGTTCTGGCGGCTCGGCTCGTTTGGCAAGCGCCACCCGGGCAAGCCGGCGTAGTACGCTACCGCGATGCAACTACGAGCGCTGATCGTCGTCGCGGTATTGGCCGGATCGATCGCCGCGGTGATGGCCGCGCCGGACGCAGCGCCGCCATCGAAGACCGGCAAAGCCACGCCGCCGACGTCCGACAAGCTCGCGGTCACCGGGATCGAACCAAAGGTCGGCGACGCCGACGGCGGCACGTACGTGCGGATCACCGGCAACCGATTCATCGCCGACGGCGCTCGCAACGCGAAGGTCTACTTCGGTGCGCATCAGGGCACGGTCGTCCGGTTCGCAAGTGACAGCGAGTTGATCGTCGAGGCACCCAGCGGCAAGGTCAACGAGAAGGTCGACGTGCTCGTCATGTTCGATCCGGGCGGCGAGCAAAAGCTTGTCGGCGCGTTCACGTTCGTCAAGAAGCTGTAGCGCATTCGCCGAGCGGCGCAGGTATCGTGCTCGCATGCGCTACGCGTTCGTGGTTGCGGTGATCGCTGCGTGCTCCGGCTCGGCCACCGCGCCGGCGACAACCGCCGGCAGTGGCGGTAGCGCTGCTCCACTCATCGCGCCGACGTTCCACGCGTCGCTGCCGGTCGTCGACCAAGCGGCCGCGGTCGCATCGACGGATCCAGCGATGCCGCTCGTCGTGCTGGTCGACGATTCGCAGCTGCGTGTCGCGCAAGGCCCAGCGACGTGGGCGCTACTCGCTACGACCGACCTCGGGGCGCATGCGAAGTCGATCGACGTGGCGCGGCTCGGTACGGTCGTGGCTAAAGCCTCCGCGGTCGGGGTCGCGGCCGCGCTGGCCAGTCTCGATTCGCCGCGCGATCTCGATCAACTCGACGACTACGCGACGAAGGCCGGCGCCGCGAACGAGGACGAACCACCTCCACCACCACCGGACGACATGCCCGACGATGGCGTCGACAACAGCGGCGGCAGCGCCGCCGCCGTGAAACCGCCGAAGACGCCGCCGTCGTCGATCGGCTGGCAGCCGGGCTCCGCGCACAATGGCAGCCTCAACGGAGGGTTCGGCTACGGCGCAAACGGGACGACCGGCTCCGGCTGGGGCCCCGGCTTGGGTTCGGACGTTCCAACGCGACAAGCCGACGTGGTCGGCGAAGTGCGCGCCGACGGCAAGCTTGACAAGGACCAGCCGGCGGTCGTGCTCGCCGGGCCAACCGTCAAAGCGGAACGCGTCATCACGGTAGTCGCGCTGAGCCGCGCCGCGATCGGTGTGTTGCACGACGGCACCGTCCGCCCGTTGCGGCTGCAGTTCGAGCCCAAGACGCGCGGATGGCCGGCCGAGGCAAAGCACTGGGTCGAGGTCCGACTCGACCAGGCCGGTGCGACGGTCGAGGTCGTCCCCGATGCGCCGGTCGAGGTCGCGCTCGTCGCCGGTCGGATCGA
>CAZDGY010000167.1:0-9594 GCA_964504685.1 uncultured Kofleriaceae bacterium
GCTGGCCGTACTGGGCCGGTTACGGTCCGTACTGGTGGTACGGCGGCTTCTATCCCGGATTCGGCGGCTACGCGCATCCGCGACGGTTCTATGGCGCCGGCCACGCGGGCATCGTTCACGGCCCAGTCCACGTCAGTCACTTCGGCGGCCACTTCCGCGCCGGCGGTGGTCACATGGGTGGCGTCGCGCACGGCGGCGGTGGTCGGCGTTAACGCGAGGACGACAACGCGGACGCGACCGCTTCTCCAAGCTCGGAGTGACTGAACGAAAAGCCGAGCGCGCGCAGCTTCGCGGGCACGATATTGCGGCCTTCGAGCAAATACTCCGCGAGCTCGCCGACCGCAGCGCGCAGCGCGAACCCGGGTACCGGCAGCCAGCTCGGGCGATGCAACGCGTGGCCGAGTGCTGCAGCGAGCTCTTTGCCGCGAATCGAGCCGGCGACAAGGTTGACCGGTCCGGTGTAGCGGGCATCGTCGATCGCGGCGACGTACCCGGCGACCGCATCGGCGAGATGGATCCACGACACCCACTGCTTGCCGTTGCCGATCCGGCCACCGGCGAACAACTTGAACGGCGTCGTCATCTTCGCGAGCGCGCCACCGGGGCCGAGCACGAGCCCGGTGCGCATCCGCACGACGCGAACGCCAAGGGCTTCGGCCGCGCGTGCCTCGCGTTCGCAGTCGCGGCACAACCGGCCGAGAAAGCTGTCGGACGGCCGATCGGCCTCGGTGACCTCGTCGTCGTCGAGTGGCGCCACCGCGAACGGGTAGTAGTCAGCACCCGATGCGCAGATCAACGCGCGCGGACGCTGGTCCTCGGCGAGCTTGCCGATCGCTTCGACAATCATGCGCGTCGATTCGACCCGGCTGTCGCGGATCAGTTGTTTGTAGCGCGCATCCCAGCGCCGACCCGCGATCGATTGCCCCGCGAGATGGACGACCGAGTCGGCGCGAACGAGCGAGTCGCCCCAAGCGCCGGCGGTTTCGAGATCGGCGCGCACGAGCGTCGCGCCGGCGAGCGTTAGCTTCGCGCGGTCCGGATCGCGGGTGAGCGCGGTCACCGCATCGCCGCGCTCGAGCAGCCGGGCGACGAGCGCGCTGCCGATCAGACCGGTCGCGCCGGTGACCACGAGGTTCATATAATCGCCGGCGCGCCGCGGCCCGGCCGTACCGGCGCTGCGATCTTGCACGCGACGAGTTGCTTGGCGAGCGAGCACGCTTCCGCCAAGGGCGTGCCGAGCGCGAGATACGCGGCGATCGCGGTCGACAACGCGCAGCCCGTGCCGTGCACGTTCTCGCCGTCGGGTACGCGCGGCCCGCGCAGCGCGGTGACCCCGGTCTGTTCGATCAGCAAGTCCACCGCCTCGTCACCGCCGAGATGGCCGCCCTTCGCGAGCACCGCGCAGTCGAGCCGCAGCGCGAGCTCTTTCGCCGCCGCCTCGGCCTCGGCGAGCGTCGCGACTGGCAGATCGGTCATCGCTGCGAGCTCGCGCGCGTTGGGCGTCACGAGCGCGAGATGCGGCCGAAACGCGAGCGCCGCGTCACCGAGCGATCCGCCGGCGAGATCGACGCCACCGCGCGACGATGCGAGCACCGGGTCCCACACGACCGGCGCACGCGTTTGCTCGAGCGCTCGCGCGATCTCTCGTACGATCGCGGCCGATCCGATCATCCCGATCTTGACCGCGCGGGCTTCGATGTCGCCGAGCAGATACGACAGTTGATGGCTGACGACTTCGGGATCGCAAGCGTGACACCCGATCACGCCGAGCGTGCTCTGCACGGTGAGCGCGGTGACGACACCGATCGGCCGTGCGCCGAGCTCGGATGCTATTCGCACGTCGGCGATCAGGCCCGCGCCACCCGACGGATCGAGCCCCGCGCAGATCAACAGATCGGGCTGGGCCGGCCGAGTCACGAGTCGAAGGCTGGCAGGCCGGTGACGTCTTGGCCAACGACGAGGGTGTGAATGTCGTGGGTGCCCTCGTAGGTGTAGACCGACTCGAGGTTCAGCATGTGGCGGCCACACTGATACTCGTCGGTGACGCCGTTCGCGCCGAGGATGTCGCGCGCGTCGCGAGCGATGTCGCGCGCGATCGACACGTTGTTGCGCTTCGCGAGCGAGATCTGACCGGCTTGTAGCTTATCGGCTTCTTTGAGCTTGCCGAGTCGCCAACACAAGAGCTGCGCCTTGGTGATCTCGCTGACCATCGTCACGAGCTTCTGCTGCACGAGCTGATAGCCCGCGATCGGCTTCGAAAACTGCACGCGATCCTTCGCGTAGCCGAGCGCTTCGTCGTAGCAAGCCATCGCCGCGCCGACCGCGCCGTAGCAGATGCCGAACCGCGCCTGCGATAGGCACGACAGCGGGCCGCGCATGCCGGACACGCCGGGGAGCAACGCGTCTTGCCCGACGTCGACGTCCTCGAGGTGGAGCTCGCTCGTCACGCTCGCCCGCAGCGACCACTTGCCGTGGATGTCGCGCGCGGTGAACCCCTTGGTCTTCGTCGGCACGAGAAAGCCGTGCACTTTGCCGTCGAGCTTGGCCCACACGAGCGCGACGTGCGCGACCGAGCCGTTCGTGATCCAGCGCTTCGTGCCGTTCAGTCGATAGCCGCCGGACGTCTTGGTCGCGGTCGTCAACATTCCGCTCGGGTTCGACCCGAAGTCGGGCTCGGTCAATCCGAAGCAGCCGATCGCGCGACCGGCGGCGAGCTCGGGCAACCAGCGCTGCTTCTGTTCCTCGGAGCCGAACGCCCAGATCGGATACATTACGAGCGAGCTCTGTACCGAGCAGAACGAGCGAATCCCCGAGTCGCCGCGCTCGAGCTCCTGGCAGATCAAGCCGTAGCCCGACGGCGAAATCCCGGCGCAGCCGTAGCCGGTGAGCGACGGGCCGAGTAAGCCCATCTCGCCGAACACCGGCACCAGCTCGTGCGGGAACGTCCCAGCCGACCAATGCTTGCCGATTCCCGGCATGATCCGCGACGTCACGAGCTCGCGCACCGTGTCGCGGACGAGCCGCTCTTCGTGCGTGTACAGCTCGTCGATCGCGTAGTAATCGAGCGCCGCGTAAGCCATTGCCGGCGTTATACGCGGAAAGCGGCTCGCAGGTCAGCGCTAGCGCGCGTGGACCTCGCCCGCGCGGCGCGAACACAAGCTCAGCCCGGCGGCAGGATGCAACGCGCGGTCGCATTCGCGCGCACGGTGCCCCGGCGGCAGGCGATCGTCTCGTTCGAGATCGCGGTGCGGCGATAGATCGTCGTGGTCGGGACAGCGCCACCGGCGCCGCCGACACCATCGAGCTGGTCGCCGTCGAGGACGCGGACGGTCGTGCTGGCGAGCAAAAGCTTCTTGTTGCTGATCTTCTTCATGGCAGGCTCCAGAGGTGGTTACGGTCGGATGGGCGACGCCGTCGGCGCCGGTAGTCAAACCTGGGAGCCCGGCGCGGCGGGTTTCGGCTCAGCAATCCGCGCGAGCTTCGGTTACAGCGGCGAGACACGAGCCCCTGCCGGAAACTCCCGCCGTGGATCCAGGTGGTTTACTAGTAGTGATGCGCGCGATCGCGATCGTTGCAGTCGTCGCCGGCTCGATCGCGGTGGGTCACGCGGCCCCGGCCGCGCATCTCGGTGCGGCGTTTCGCGCGTACGACGCCGGCGACCTCGCGACCGCGAGCAGCGAGCTCGCCCAAGTGGACCACGTCGCGAACCGCGACTATCTATGGTGGCTGCGTGGCATGGTCGCTCTGCGCAGCGGCGACGCGACCACCGCCGAAGCGGCGTTCCGCAAAGCGGCGAAGGTCAGCGGCTCGAGGTTCGCGGCCGAGCTCCCCTGGCGGCTCGCCGATTGCGCGTGGCTGCGCAACGACCGTCACGCGGCGGCGAAGATGTACGCGAAACTGATTGCCGCGACGAACGCCGAGGACGCGGGCGATGTCGGCACCGCGATGTACCGCATCGCCGAAGTCGCGAACGACGCGGCCGCGTATCGCACGCTCGTAGTCGCGCATCCATCGCACCCGCTCGCCCCTGCCGCTGAAGCAAAGATGCTCGCCCTCGGCGGGACACCGCTCACCGACGCCGAACGGATCGCTCGGGGCCAGCAGCTCACTGCCGCGCATCTGTGGGATCAAGCGGTCGTCGAGCTCGCGCTCGTCGGCGACGACGCGCCAGAGACGGTCAAGATCGAGCGCGACTACTGGCTCGGCGAGACTCTGTTCGACATGCGCCGGCGTTATGGCGATGCCGGCGCGCTGTTGCTCGGCGTCGCGAACAAGGTCGGCAGCCATGCGGTAGAGGCGATGTTCCACGGCGCTCGCGCGCTGAGTCGCGCCGATCACGACGACGACGCGATCACCTGGTACCAGAGGGTCGTCGCGACCTATCCGAGCACCCTGTATGCCGCCGAGGCGCAGTTCCTGTCCGGTTGGCTCGAGTTCAATCGCGGTCATTACAAAGAAGCGATCGCGCCGCTCGAGCGCTCGCTCGCGAAGTATTCGCGCGGCAAGTGGGTCGACGATTCGCTGTGGTTCCTCGCCATGTCGCACTATTTTCTCGGCGATCTGTCGGCGGCGAAGCACCGGCTCGAGACGCTCGCCGCGCGGTCCGGTGCGCTCGAAGCGGGCAAGGCGCTGTATTGGCTCGGCCGGATCGAGCAACGCCTGGGCGACGAGGAAAAGGGCGTCGGCGACTACCGCGAGGTCGTCACTCGCTACCCGTTCTCGTGGTACGCGCTGCTGTCGCGCGCGCGACTTGCGGAGATGAATAGTCCGATCGGACCGTTTGGCGAACAAGTCTCGGCGAAAGGGCCGAAGCTCGCGGCGACTGTCGACGAAACGCTCGCCAACGATTCGCTGATCGAGCGCGCCGACGAGCTGATCGCCGCGGGCATGGGCGTCGATGCCGGGTTCGAGCTCGCACGCGACGAGCGCGGCTTCTTGAAGCGTCACGAGCGCGCCGCCGCGTTCGCGATGTTGCTCGATCGCTATCGCAAGGCCGGCAATTACAATCGGCCGTGGATGCTCGCGGTCAGCTACTCGGGCAGCGCGCTCGACGGGCCACCCGAAGCGGACGCGCGGCGCTGGTGGGAGAACGCCTATCCGCGCGCGTATCGCGAGCTGGTCGAGCAGTATCAGGCGCTCGGCCAAAACCCCGAGGGCTACCTCTATTCGATCATGCGCAAAGAGAGCGGCTTCGATCCGCACGACCTGTCGTACGCCGACGCGCAGGGGCTCTTGCAGATGATTCCGCCGACGACCAAGCGCGTCGCCGCCGCGCTCGGTATTCCCTACGATGCCGGCAAGCTGTACGAGCCGGCCTACAACATCCAAACCGCGAGTTGGTACATCGGCCACTTGCTCGCGAAGTTCAAGAATCAGATTCCGATCGGCGCGGGCTCGTTCAACAGCGGCCCGAAGCCGGTGATGAAGTGGATCGATCAGCACGGCGACAAGCAGATAGACGAGCTGGTCGAGCTCGTGCCTTATACCCAGACGCGCGAGTACATGAAGAAGGTGACCGAGAACTACGCGCGCTATCGGTTCCTGTACAGCGGCGAGATCTACGAGCAGCCGCTCAAGGTCGAGCCTTATGTGGTCGACGACCTGACGTATTAGCTCCTTACGGCGAACGCGCGCAGACGTACCTCGCCACCGGGCGGTGAGCTATCCTTGGGCCATGAAGCTTACCGGGACGATCGTGCGGAGCGATGTCGAAGGCGGACACTGGCTGCTCAAAGCCGACTCCGGCGACCACTATCGGCTGACCGGAAAGCTCGAAGGCATCAAAGACGGCATCCGCGCCGAAGTCGAAGGCAAGGTCGACAAGCACGAGATGGGCTTTGCGATGATGGGGCCGCACTTCGCGGTGCACTCGCTCAAGGTGCTGTGATGGCGCTCGCGACGACCTCGCACGCCGAGTCGACCGGCGCGTTGCGCGAGATCTACGAGCGCATGCTGCAGCGCCCATTGCCGCCGACGTATCGACCGGCGCACGGCGGCGCACCGGGCATCGTTGTCGCTCACAGCCTCGATCCCGAGCTGATTCCGAAAGTGTTCCTGACGTCGTCGACGTTGAACGGCGCCGGACCGCTGTCGTGGCCGGAGCGCGAGCTGGTCAACGCGACGACCTCGCGACTCAACCAGTGTCTCTATTGAACGAGCTGTCACGCAGAGTTTCTGCGTGTCGCGCTCGATGATGACGCCCTACCGCTCGCGGTGATCGCGGATCCGCGCGAGCCCGGACGCTCGTGGCCGATTGCGCGGCTGCGCGCGATCGCAGAGCTCGCGGCGATCGTCTGCGATGCGCCGTGGCAGGTGTCGCGCGCGCACCTCGAGCGCTGGCGTGGCGCCGGCCTCGGCGACGACGACATCCTGCACGTGATCGCGCTCGGCTCGTTCTTCGGGCACTTGAATCGAATTGCTGATGCGGTCGCGGTGCCGCTCGACTACGAGGTCGTGCATGCCCCGCCCGCGGTGGACCCGTCGGGGCCGGCGCTGGCACCGGCGCCGCGACTTGTCGTCGGTAGACCAGCGCTGATGCTCGCGAGTCGGACCGCCACGACCGCCACGCTCGCCGAATGGCGAACCTACATGTTCGAGCGCGACGCGCCGTTGACGCGGCGACAGCGCACGCTGATCGCGCGTTGGGTCGCGACTTGGCTAGGCGACGGCTCGATCTCGCCGCCCAGTGATCTGACCGCGAACCCGCTCGACGATGCGCTGCGTGCGCTCGCCGAAGTCGTCACGCTCGCGCCGTGGTTGCTGTGCGATGCGAGCTTCGCGCCGCTGCGAGAGATCGGCTTCTCCGACGCGGCGCTGTTCGATGTCTGCGCGACCGCGAGCACCGCGGGCGTGTTCTCGCGGATCACTGTCGCGCTCACTGCGCTCGGCGTTTGACGCTCGACGACGGTTACGGCGCGGGCGCGTCGCTGCCAGTCGGCGCGGGCGCGGGAGCCGGAGCCGGATCAGCGGGCGGCGTCGCGGGCGCGGGCGCGGGCGGCGATGGCTTGGGCTGGACAGCTGCGTGATGATCGGCCGGAGCCACCGCAGGCGCTGGAGCTGGAGCTGGAGCCGGCGTCGGAGCTGGAGCCGGTGTCGGAGCAGCATCCGGTGTCGGAGTAGCATCCGGAGCCGCCGCGCTACCGCCACTGGTCGGCACCGGGCCGTCGATCGTGACCTGCGTTCCCGCAGGAGCCGCATCGCCGGGGCACGTGACCTTCAAGACCTCGGGCGTCAGCTGCACGACCGAGCACGTCAGCTTCGAGCCATCTTTGGCAACGAGCGTGAGCGGCTGGTCGCCGACCGACGAGCCCGGCTTCGCCGCGAACTGCGCGGTCAACACCGGCGCATGCGATACGGTCGCGAGCACATCGGCGGGGTTGACGTGAGCACCCGCCTTGACGTTCGCGGTGACCTTGCCGTCGTTCGCGGACTTGATCAGATACTTTTCGAGCTCGGACTTCTTCGCGCTGAGCTTGCCTTGCGCGTCGTCGAGCCGCTTCGTGCGCTCGGCCAGCTTCGCATCGGCGGACGCGATCACGGCCTTGTTACCGCCGGCTTCCGCGGCATCGCGCTCCTTCTGAGCCGCGTCGACGTCCGGCTGATACCTCTTGTCGATGTCTTTCGCGATCCCCGCGACGTCAGCCTCGATCGGCTTGCCACCCGCGAGCCGCACGACGACATCGCCGGCTTTGACATCAGTGCCAGTCGCAACGATCGTCTCGATGTTGCCGGTCGTCATCGCCTTGAGATCGACCGCCGGCGGCTGCTCGACGGTCAACGGGTGCATCTCGGCAGGCGCCGGGGTGGGTGGCGGCGGCACCTTCGGCTGCACCGGCGCGGCGCTTTGATCCGACGTCGCGGTGGCGTCGGTCTTAGCAAACATGAAGCGATAGACGAAGAACGCGGCGGCCGCCACGACGACGACGACCAAGACCCCGACGAGCAGCGGGCTGGTGCCCGGCTTGGGTCCGGGCGGAGCGATCGGCGCCGCGGTAGCGGGCTTGGCGACCGGCTGCTTGGGAAGGGCGACCGCAGGCTTCGATGCTTCTTTGGCAACCGGCTTCGCGACGCGCGCAGCTTCGGCGCTCCTCGCCTGTGATGCTGCGGCATCCGCGGCTCTCGCGTGCGATGCCGCGGCGGCGACGACTTGTGGGTTGATCGGCGTCGGAGGCGGCGTCGGGCGGGACGGCGGCGTAACCGGCCGTGCGGCGGGCTTGTCGAGTGCCGGCGGCTTCGGTTCCTCGGCGCCTTCGAGCGCGTCGAGGAGATCCTTGGGCACCTCGACCGCGCGCATCACTTGCGATTGGCGAACCGCTTCCTTGACGTCGTCCTTGCCGACCGCGATGTGATCGCTGAGATCGAGCGAGACGTCGGAAGTTTGCGGGACCCGCTCGATCTCGGGCTCGGACATCCGACCCGACATCCCGAGCGGAATGTCCTCGCTCTGGCGAGCTTCGGGACGACGCGCGGCACCTGCTCCGGGCGCACCGAGCGCAAATTCAGCGGCGGGTGCGGCGTCGACGACGGTCTGCTCGTGCGAGCTGCCTGCCTGACCGAGCTCGACGTCGGCTGCCGGAATCGGCGGCGTTGCACGAGCTTTGCCGGCGACCACGCCGAGCGCGAGCTCGTCATCGTGAGCGGAGACCGCGGCCGGACGAAGGGGCTGCGCCGCAGCGGGTGGCCGTTGCGTCGGCGGCTTCGCGACAATTCCCGGCCCAGGCATCGTGTTGACCGGCGGCGGCGCTTCGATCGCGTGCGCGTGCGCAGGGGCGGGCGCGCGCACGGGCGCCGACACCGCAGCGCCTGCGGCGCCGCCTTCGATGAACCCGAGATCGCCGAGCGTGGCGATCACGTTGCGAACCTCGATCACGGTGGGAGACACGCCGAGCTCTTCTTGCGCCCAGCGACAGATGCCTGCGATATCGCGCTCGCCATCCATCGCACACGCGAGCGAATACTCGACTTCGTAGAAACGAAACACGTGGCCGCTGTCGGGATCGGCGACGTCGATGAACTTCGCGCCGTTGTCGTCGATCGGCTCGGCGACCAGATCCTGACGGAACCGGGGACGATCCAACGCGGCCTGAGCCATCACGAGCCCTTTCGTAGCTCGGTAAGCACGAGCTTCGCGACTGCCTTCAGCGTATCGAACACGCCGACGCCCTTGGGTGCGACCGCTTCGAACGCCGGCACCTTCGTCGGATTGAGCGCCTCTTCGAGCTCGGTCATCGGGATCGCGTTCGGCAGGTCGCGCTTGTTGTACTGGACGACGTACGGGAGCTTGTCGAGATCGTAGCCCTGCTCTTGAAGATTCTGGCGCAGGTTGTCGAGCGACTCGATGTTCGCTTCCATGCGCTCCATCTGCGAATCGCCGACGTAGACGACGCCGTCGACGCCCTTCAGGATCAGCTTACGACTCGCGTCGTAGAACACCTGACCGGGGACGGTGTAGAGGTGAAACCGGGTCTTGAAACCACGGATCTCGCCGAGCGAGAGCGGTAGGAAGTCGAAGAACAGCGTGCGCTCGGTCTCCGTGGCGAGCGAGATCATCTTGCCCTTCGCCTCGGGATTCGTCTTGTTGTAGATGTACTGGAG
>CAZDGY010000168.1:0-9579 GCA_964504685.1 uncultured Kofleriaceae bacterium
GCCGCGCTTCGCCCGTCGGTCACCGTCCGGCTCCGAAGCCGGTCGCAACGACCGTCTCGCAACCACCGCCCGCAGCTCCGCGTGGCCCTTCGTTCCAAGGCACGACGCTCGGCAGCGACGGCATCCCTACCAGCCGCTGATCATGATCATGAAGCTCGCAACGCTTGCCACCGTCCTCGCGCTAAGCGCCGTCGTCGACGCGGATCCAAACAGCGCGAAGGCCGAGGCGTTGTTTCGACAAGGCCGCGATCTCGTCGCCGCTGGCAAGCTCGGCGAGGCGTGCGCGGCGTTCGATGCGAGTCAGAAGCTCGGGCCGGCGACGACGACGCTGTTCAATCAGGCCGACTGTCGCGAGAAAAACGGCCAGCTCGCCACCGCCTGGGGGTTGTTCGTCGACGCCGAGCGCCAGACGCGGTCCGCAACCGATGCGGTCGGGTCGCGCATGCACGGGGTCGCGGTCGAGCGCTCGGCGAATCTCGCGACTCGCGTATCGATGCTGACGATCCGGATCGCGAAGCCGGCCGCGGGGCTTGTCGTGCTGCGCGGCGACGAGGTCGTCGATCCGGGCGAGTACGGCCGCGCGTTGCCGGTCGACGGCGGTACCTACGCGTTGACTGCTCGCATCGGCGATCGCGAGGTCTGGTCGGAAAAGCTGACGATCGGTGGCGAGCACGATACCCGCACGGTCGACGTCGTACCGCGAATGAACCAGGTCGCCCCGACCGACGCGGCCGCGCCATCCGTGCCTCCGCCCGCGAGCGCAGCGGTCGCGGTGGAAGTTGGCCCGTCGCGCGTTGGCCCCGCACTCGCGACGCTCGGCGCCGGCGTGCTGCTGGGTAGCGCGTTGGCGTTCGATCTCGTCGGCGACAGCACGTATGCGCAAGCCAAGGCCAACCACGACGTCACCAAGTGGAACGCTGCGAACGACGATCGCTACACCGCCGAGGGGCTGCTCGTCGCGGGCGTCGGATGTACCGCGGTGGCGGTCTACCTGTGGCTCGAGAACCACGGCGAACGTCCGGCGCGTGTCGCGCCGGCGCGCACGATCGTCTCGCCGGTCGCGCGCAGCGGTTACGCCGGCCTTCAGCTCGATGGGAGGTGGTGACATGCGCGCGCTCGTTGCGATCGCGATGTTCGTGGCGGCGTGCGGTTATCCGCCGCTCGATTCCAGTGGGGGCGACGCGGGCGCCGGCCACGATGTCAACCCGACTCACGATGGCAAAGGCTCGATCGACGCCGCCGACCTGTGCCAAGCACCGGCGAGCTATGGCGCGGCCACGGCGACCGACCAGAGCGGCGACTACTTCCCGGGCAACCAGAACAATCCCGACGAGCTCGACTACGCCGGCTCGATCACCGCGACCGATGTGCTCGCGATCTCGTTGTTCGATGGTACGCCGCCGTTTCCCGATACCTTGACCACCGGCACCTTCAATCTTGCTGGTGAGACCGACTTCTCGAATTGTGGGACCTGCGTGCTCGTCGCCGCGCAGTGCAACAACTGCGATCTGAGCACGGGCGCGGGCGTCGGCTCTTGGTACATGGCGAGCGCGGGGTCGCTCAAGCTGACGAGCTTGACGCCGACGATCGCCGGGTCGCTCACCGGCGCGACGCTGATCCACGTCGCGATCGACTTTTCGAACGGTAACACCACGGTCTCGGGGGACGGCTGCACGACCAAGATCACGTCGGTGTCGTTTTCCTCTCCAGTGACGCAGCACTGAAGCCCCAGGACTCGAGCGCGCGCTACTGGGCGCCGGGCTCGGCGTCGAGTCGTTCGATATGAATGTTGCGATCTTTGTCGTCGGGGCGGCGAATCGCCTCGGCAAATCGCTCGCTCGCGTCGCTGATGATTTCGACGTGGGTTTCGCGCGCGAGGATCCGGATCTTACCGATCTCGCGCTTCGTGATGCCGCCGCGCCGGCATAGCAACGGGATCAGCCACTTCGGGTCGGCGTTCTTGCTGCGGCCAACGTTGATCGTGAACAGCGTCGCTCCACCGGTCGGCGCGCCGTGATGCTCGCGCGGGCGATCGGTCGGCGCGGCGTGATGCTCGCGCGGGCGATCAGTTGGCGTGTAGCGCGGACGCTCCGGGCCGGCGTCATGATGCTGCCGGTCGCGACCAGCAGCTGGTCGGTCGTGCGGGCGATCGTTCGGCCGGTCGCGAACGAAGCTGCGCACTTCGCTCGGCCGCGGCCGGATCTCGCGTTGTGGATTGCGCGGTCGCATCGACATCGGAATCGTCAGCTCTTCAGGCGACGGCAGCGCTTCGCGACGCAAGCGGACGAGCGCGGCGGCGAGCTGTTCGGCGTCGCGCTCGGCGAGCAGCGCACGCGCGACCTGGCGGTCTTCTTCGCTCGTCTCGTCGGCGAGCTTTGCGATTTCTTTGACGAGCTGCTCTTGATCGCGCGCGCGGATATCGTCGGCGGTCGGCGCTAGCGACCACGTCGCCACGAGGTGTGCGGCGTGCAGCATGCGTTCGACGTGCATGCGTGCCGGCTCCGGCACGAGCACGACCGCAACGCCCTTCTTGCCGGCTCGCCCGGTACGGCCGCTGCGATGGACGAGCACTTGCTTGTTGTTCGGCAAGTCGGCGTGGATCACGAGCCCGAGGTCGGGGAGGTCGAGGCCGCGCGCGGCGACATCGGTCGCGACACACACTCGCGCTCGCCCGTCGCGCAGTGCTTGCAGCGCTTGGTTGCGCTCGCGCTGGCTGAGCTCGCCCGACAGCGCCGCGACCGCGAAGCCGCGTTCGTGCAGGTTCGCGCTGAGATGGGTCACGCCGTCGCGCGTCGCGCAGAACACGAGCGCGCCCGGAGCGTCGTGATAGCGGAGCAGGTTGACGACCGCGAGATCGCGCTCGCGTTGGATGATCGGGATCGCGCGGTACTCGATGTCGCGGTGTGCATCGACTTCGCTCGACGTCGCGATGCGCAGCGCGTT
The DNA here is from genome assembly GCA_964504685.1 of uncultured Kofleriaceae bacterium. GTDB lineage: Bacteria > Myxococcota_A > Polyangia > Haliangiales > Haliangiaceae > JABFXX01. Next base: position 2,944 of record CAZDGY010000168.1, read on the forward strand.
CTTCTGGTAGCGTTTGGCGAGCGTCGCGATGTCGCGCGGGATCGTCGCGGAGAACATCAGCGTGCGGCGCTCTTTCGGCGTCGCGTCGAGCAAGCGCTCGAGCTCGTCGCGGAAGCCCATATCGAGCATCTCGTCCGCTTCATCGAGCACGACCGCGCGCAGCTGGTTCAGCACGAGCACGCCGCGCTCGAGGTGATCGCACAGCCGACCGGGCGTACCGACCACGATGTGCGCGCCGCGCCCGAGGGTCTGGGCTTCGCGCCGGGCGTCCATGCCGCCGACGCACGTAGCGATTCGCGCGCCGGTCTCGGCGTACAACCACGACAGCTCGCGATGGACCTGGATCGCGAGCTCGCGAGTCGGTGCGATCACGAGCGCGAGCGGCATGCCGGCCGACGTGAACCGCGGTGCATCGCCGAGCAGCTCGGGCGCGAGCGACAGGCCGAAAGCGACGGTCTTGCCCGAGCCGGTCTGAGCGGACACGAGCAGATCGCGGGCGCGCGCGTCGTCGGCGAGGACCGCAGCTTGGACCGCGGTCGGCGTCGTGTACTCGCGAGCCGCGAGAGCGCGACCGAGCGTGGGATGGGCAGCCGAAAACAACATCTACCGTCGCCGGCGCGACGAAGGCGGCACCCTAGTCTGTCCGGTCCCCGGACGCAATCATCAACTCGGTCCGGGCTCGAACACCCGCGCGAGTCCTCGTGCCAACCAGGGCGCCGAAGGCCAGAACCAGGCCGGTGAGCGTTCGAGCCGCTCGGACGCCGGCACCGCGGGCACCACGCTCACGCGGCCGGGCTACTCGCAAACTGCCAGATCGGAGCGAGCAGCTGCGCGGGGGTCTCGATCTGAGGCACGTGGCCGGTGGCGGGGAGTAGCTGAAACCGAGCGCGTGGGATCGCATCCGCGTACGCGCGACCGTAAGCCGGATCGACCACGCGGTCCGACTCACCCCACAGCACGAGAGCCGGCACCTCGATGCCGCCGAGTCGGCCGCGCAGCGTCGGGTCGACACTCGATCGCGACCCCGCGTAGACCGCCAACGCGGCGCGATTGCCGGCGAACACCGCTCTCTGCGCGTCGCTGAGCTGCGCTGGGTTCACGCGGAACGCCGCGGGCGCGTGATAGCTGAGCTGCATGAGCTCGTCCAACGTCAGCGCGAACACATCCGCGACCGGATGCCCAGCCACTTCGATGCCGACTGCGCTGACCAACACGATGCCGCCGATGCGGCTCGCATCGCGCAACGCCATCTCCGCCGCGATCCAACCGCCGATCGAGTTTCCGACCAGGGTGACGTCGCGCAGGTCGAGCTCGGTCAATAGCCCGGCGTAGAGCTCGGCGAGCCCGGCGATCGTAGTGAGCGTCTCGGGCCGGTGAGTGCCGCCGAAGCCAGGATGGGTCGGGGCTATGACCCGCGCTGCCTCGGTCGTAGCCAATAGCTCGGCGAAGCCGGCGATCGATTGCGGGCCAGCACCACCGTGCAGCAGCAAGATCGGGCGGCCGGCGCCCCATTCAGTGACGGTCAGCTCGGTGCCTGCGATCGAGAGCGTTCGGGTCGTCGCGTTGGTCTTCATATCAGCTACCATATATCAACATATTGATATAAACAAGCTGATAACAACAGGCTGATAAAAGCCTGCTAAGATGGCGTCGTGCCTCGAACTCTGCGCGAGATCGGACTGGCGGTGAAGCGCCTGCAGATGCGGCATCACCGCCGGATCAACACCGCTCTCGCCGAGATCGATCTCAGCCTCGCTCAGTGGGACGCGATGCGACATCTCGATGAGAAGCCGGATGCGTCGCTCCACGACCTCGCGGTTCTAACGTTTCAGAGCGACCAGTCGTTCGGCACTCTCGCGAACCGGATGATCGATGGCGGATTGATCGATCGCGTGCCAGGTCCGGGGCGAGCGGTGCATCACCGGCTGACCGAGCGCGGCCGGACGTTGCGCCGCCAGGGCGACAAGATCGTCGATCGCGTCCTCGCCCAATCGTTTGCGCCCCTTGGCCCGCGACAGCTCGCCACGTTCGATCATCTGCTCGCTCGGCTCGGCGACTACGCCGATTCACAGCTCGACGACTAGCCCGGTCACGACTCTGGCGCGCCAGGTCACTTCGCCGCCGGCGCCGGTGCGTTACCTAGCGCATCATGCAGACCATGACCGCGACCGCATCTACCCGCAAAGTTGTCGTCCACGCCGCCGGCGGCTACGACAAGCTGAAGCTCGAGACCGCAGGTGTCCCGACGCCGGGACCGGGCCAGGTCCGGATCGCCGTGCGAGCGATCGGCGTCAACTACGCAGACACGATCGTGCGGATGGGGCTCTACGCATCGGCGAAGGAGTACGTCGGCTGGCCGATCACCCCGGGGTTTGAAGTTTCGGGCGTGGTCGAAGCGGTCGGCGCCGGCGTCGCGGATCTCGCGATCGGCAGCGAGGTCTTCGCGATCACCCTGTTCGGCGGCTACGCCTCACAGGTCGTCGTCGATCGATCGAAGGTGTTTCGTCGCCCGGCCCGGACGAGCTTCGAGCAAGCCGCCGCGCTGCCTGCCGTCTATATGACCGCGTGGTACGCGCTGTTCGAGCTCGCTCATCCGCGGCGTGGTCAACGGGTGCTCGTCCACTCGGCCGCGGGTGGCGTCGGCAGCGCGCTCGTCCAGATGGCAAAGCACGTCGGCTGCGAGGTCGTCGGCGTGGTCGGTGCAACCAGCAAGGTAGCGACCGCCCAGGCGCTCGGTGCCGATCACGTCATCGACAAGTCGAAACAAGATCTGTGGGGCGAAGCGGAGCGGATCGCTCCGAAAGGCTACGACGTCATCCTCGATGCGAACGGTGTGTCGACGCTCGGCGCGAGCTACAAACACCTCGCCCGCGCCGGCAAGCTCGTGGTCTACGGCTTTCACTCGATGATGCCGAGGACCGGCGGTCGCCCGAACTACGCGAAGCTCGCACTCGATTACGTGCGCACGCCGCGGTTCAACCCGCTCGACATGACGAACGACAGCCACAGCGTGCTCGCGTTCAACCTCAGCTACCTGTTCGACCGGCAGGATCTGCTGGCTGAAGGGATGAGCCAGATCATCGCTTGGATCGACGACGGCACGCTCGCGCCGCCGAAGGTCACGACCTATCCGCTCGCCGACGTCGCGCGCGCCCACGCCGATATCGAGTCCGGGCTCACGGTCGGCAAGCTGGTGTTGCTGCCGTGACTCACTCGTCGCGCTGCGATGTCGCCGCCGACGTTCTATAGATCAGTCGCACATGCAGCACTCGATGTTGCCATCGGGATCCGGCTGGCGCGATTCCGGAGTCTTGCAACACTGGAACGCGCAACGCGGCATCTCGTGGGACGCCGCCGGTTCGGCGACGTCGAGGCTGACCGCGTCGACCAGTCGCAGGCAGATGCCGGCAACGAGCTGGTACCGCTCGGTGTCTCGGCTGTCTGGTTGCCAGGTCTCGGTGTGCCCCGCCGCGGTGATCTCGAACGTGTACATCCAAGCGCTCGTACCGTCCTCGAACAGATCCTCCTGACCGCCGCGCGCCGAGATCGACGCGGAGCCGAACGGCGCGGGGCGACCGATCTGGATCGACACGCGTGTCGGCTGGGTGACGCTCGCACACGCCGGGTCGCTCGTCGCAGGTTCGTGTACGGGTTGACGCGCTCGCATCGAGCTCGGCGACGCGCGTGGCGGCGGCTGCTGCTGGCCCGAACACGAGCAGGCGAGCACACAGACTAGCCACCGCACAGCACAACGGTAACAGTCGGCGCAGCTCCAAGCCACGAGAGAACGTCGGACTACTTCGTCGCGTCGTCGAGGTCGTGATCGAGCGAGTCGAACGAGCTGTCGACGTCTTTCTTGAAAGCGTCCCAATGCTCGGCGCCCTGCGTGGCGAGCCCGTCGAGCTTGCTCGCGAGCACGTCGCGGCGCGCCTTGAGCTTCTGCTCGAGCTCCTTCGCCTTCGCGTCTGACTTCACGGCGAGCACCTTCAGCTTCGCGTCGATCTTCTCGAGCCGCGCGTGGACCGCGTTGCCGTAGTCAGCCGCGGCCTTCTCCCAGTCGGCCTTCGCCGAATCGAGCTTCGCCTGATCCTTCGCGACGTCCTCGTCGGCCTTCTCGACCGTCTTGCCGAGCGTCTTGCCCTTGTCGTTGATGTCGTCTTGCGCCTTCTTCATCTCGTCGCTCGCGCGATCGGTGTCGTGCTTCTTGCACGCACCGGCGGTGAGCAGAGACAAGGACAGAAACGAGTTCCAGATCATCGATCGAGTTTTCATCCCCGCTAGTAGTGCAACCGAGGTGCCGGCGCGATCGCGCTCAACCCGCTGATCTGGCGTTTCGCAGCGATGCGCATGCGCACATGCGCGCTCGTGCCCGGTCGCGCTTGCTACCTACCGCGCCACAGGTCGAGTTGAAGCTTCGTATCCCCGATCTCGCTGGCGGCTTTGGCCTCGTCGACCTGCGCGATCGTCGCTTCGTGACCGGCAAACCGGATGAAGTAGTTCTTGCCCGGCTCGACATCGAGGTCGACCGAGCTCTGGGTCTGCTTCGCGGTGACCCTCAGCTTACCGACCGCCGTGATCGGTACGTAGCCGTTGTCTTCGATGTAGCCGATGACGGTCGCGGTCTTGGCATCGATCTGCCCAGCGTCTGATGCGGTGAGCAGGAAGTTGACCGCGCTGCGGCGAAGCTGATGCGGTCTATAGATGTAGACCGTGCCGCGATCGGCGGTTGCGGTTGCGGGCGTGTAAGCAGGGCCGAGGGCGCCACCACACCCAACGACAAAGCTCAGGCCCAGGAGCAGCGCGATGATCGTCTTTTTCATGTCGCCCCCTAAAGCAGCTAGCGTGCCGACCGCGCGACCCGCCCACGACGTCGGAAACGCGTGTCGGCTGGCACGCGCGGTGTCCCGGGACATCGCGCGAGACGCGGGATCACATCGCGGCGGCGAGCCGGCGCAGCTCGCGCTGCATCGCGCCAGCACTCGCGGCCTGGAAGCGGCGCCCGTGACCGGGCCAGACGTGGGTGAACGCGTGGTCGGCGAGCGCGGCCATCGATCGCCGCTGCTCGGGCCACGAGTACCAGCAGACGTCGCGTCCGGCTTCGAGGCCGTCGCTCGCGTCGTTCGCCCACACGTGATCGCCGGTGAACGCGTGCGTGGCTCGATCGATCAACACGCAGCTGCCGCGGGTGTGGCCGGGCACCGGGACGAGCTCGAGATCGGGCGCGAGCAGCGTGACCGCGTCGATCGTGCGCTCGATGCCGCGCGGGGCATCGGCTCGATGCATCACGCGTTCGCAGCCGAAGCGGTCGCGCCATGCCTCGTGGTCGGCGATGTCGTCGCGGTGGGTCAGCACGAGCCAGCGCACACCCCCGAGCTCCGCAACGCGCTTCATGAGCGTGCTCGCCGCGCGCGGTGAATCGATCAAGACGTTGCCGTCCCGGCGCGTCACGAACCAGCTCGCCGCACCGTACGAGTCGACCGACGCGTAACCGCAGAAGTAGACGTTGTCGGCGACGCGCTCGGGAAACGAGCGAGCGGCAGCGCGGCTGTCGAGCTTGTGCGTCGTGCCGATCGAGCTAGTCGGGCAGGTGACGAGTGCCATCAGCGCGCGATGACGGGTCGCATCGTCGACCGGTTGGTGCGCGACGTACGACTGCGCGGCGGGCCCGCTACGCGCGAAGCTCGCCGGGGCGAGTTGCCGGCACAGATCGCAATCGATGCACGAGCGATCGACGTAGAAGTCACCGGCGACGTTGTCGACGATGCGATCGGTGGCGCGCGCCATGTGTGCAGTATGACCGACAGCTCGGCACGCGCGTTGCTGTTCGCTGCCGCATGCAGATCCGATTCGATCGCGGCACGATCCTCGTCGATCGCGCGACAACTGGGCTCGATCCCGCGCAACTTCCAGGTGTTGTGTGGGATCCGCGCGTGCAAACGTGGCGTGCGCCGGCGCAGGCGTACGCGTCGTTACTCGGACGATTTGCGGACGGAAGCGTCCGGTATTCGGACACGACGCCGGACCACCGGACAGCGATCGCGAGCCCACCCGACCTGCGCTGGTACCAACGCGAAGCACTGACCGCATGGTTCGCCGCGCAACGCCACGGCGTGATCGCGCTCCCGACAGGAGCGGGCAAGACGCGGATCGCGACCGCCGCGATCGCGGAGTGCGGCGTGTCGGCTCTCTGTCTCGTGCCGACGCGCGTGTTGCTCGATCAGTGGGCGACCGTGCTCGCTCGTCACCTCGACAACATCGGCCGGCTCGGCGACGGCGATCGCCGGGTCACACCGGTGACGGTGGCGACCTACGCGAGCGCGATCAAGTGGGCGCCGACGATCGGCGATCGGTTCGGGTTGGTGATCGTCGACGAAGCGCATCACGTCGGCGCCGAGTGTCCGACCGAGCTGCTCGAGATGCTCGTCGCGCCGGCTCGCATGGGCCTGACCGCGACGCCGCCCGACGGTGACTCGGCGGCCGCGCTCGAACGCGCGATCGGGTCGGTCGTCTACACGCTCGCGATCGATGATCTGGTCGGCGATGCGCTCGCCGAGTTCGACTTGACCACGATCCCGATCCGGCTCGAGCCAAGTGAACGCGAACGTTACGACGCGGCGCGTGCGGTGTTTGCCGTGG